>JACPIQ010000064.1 GCA_016188005.1 Candidatus Rokuibacteriota bacterium
GACGTGGAGGCGGTGATTGAAGCCGATCCCACGGTGGTCATTGATACGGTGCGCGGGCTCACCCAGGAGCACGCGGTTGAAGGCGCCGTCCTGGCGCATCCCGCCGAGCAGCGGTTCACCGTGATCATCGACGAGGAGCTGTTCGATCGTCGGGCGACCCGGGCGCGCTTCACCCTGGCCGAGGAGTTCGGGCACCTGGTTCTCCATCGGGAGCTCCTGGGGAGCGTGACCAGCCTGGACGACGCCGTCGCGCTCCAACAGCACCCGGCCTACTACGACCAGCTCGACCGGAACGCCAAGCGGTTCGCGGCGGCCGTCCTGATGCCGCCGGAGCGGGTGCGTGAGGATGCCGCCCGGCTCTTCATCGAGCTGCGCGCCGCCAAGCTCAGCGAGGCGGAGCTGACCCGGACGCTCACCATCCGCCTGGCGCAGCACTACGCCGTGTCGCCGACCGCGATGGGGCATCGGCTGCGGGAATGGCCGGTCGGGGTGCAGAAGGGGATCCAGCAGGCGTTCGCGCGTGGATTGCCTGCGTTGCCGAGATAGACCACATCGCGGGCTAGGTCCGGCCGACTGAAAAGGTGCTTCCCTGGCGCCCTGCCCGCGATTTCTTCCAGGGCTCCTGAGGGAGGAGACTGGTGGCCAGAGAGTCCAAGCACCGCCGGCGAAAGCGAGCGCCTGCCAGGCCCATCGATCGCATCGCCGAACTCGACGACATGGCCAATCAAATCGCCTCGAACGCGCGACGGGTTCGCGTCGAAGGTGGGTTCACTCCGGCCGAGAAGAAGAGGGTGGCCGCGGAGATAGTCGAGCTCCACGGGAAGACATACGACAAGACCAAGAACCCGCTGTTGGTCTGGCGAGCCTACTTGGAGTGCCGAGCCGCAAAGCGCCCGGCGCCCAAGTGGGTCCTGTCCTATCTGGATCGAGTAGCGAGACGATTCTGGTTGTGGTCGATGAATGGCGGGGCGCGTCCTCCGAGCGACGTCTCAGTCGCGATTGCTGAGGCTCTGGAAATGAAACGGCCCGGGCGCGGCGGGCGCGGGAACATCTTCACCAGGTTCAGCGACAGCAAGAACGTTGGGCTCTCCATTGCCGTAAGCCACCGGCTGAGGGACGGGGACAAGCTTTACGTGGCCATCGAAGCGGTCGCCGCAGAGAAGAACCTTGGCCGGGCCACCGTCTGGCGCGCGTGGAGGAAGTACCCGCCGGCGCGGTAGAAGTCCGCAGTGTCAGGAAGTTGCTGATCTGCTGAGAAATCAGCAAGTCCCTGTCTTTGTGAAACCTCAAATGCTTGTCCCGCACGCATAGTCCTCAGTACCGTGGCGTCGAGAAGGAGGACGCCATGGATATCAGCGCCGCCGAATTACGAGCCGAACGCGCGCGCCGGCAGATTCGCCTCTACGATCTCGCTCCCCGCGTCGGACTTCATCCGACCGAGTTAGGCGCCATGATGAACGGGCGACGTCCACTGAGGCCGGGCCTCGCAGAGAAGATTATGTTGGCACTCAGGGCGTTCGAGCAGGAGCCGAGCGGCCGGTGAGCTCTCGCGCCTTGACGCTCGCGCGCATCGAGCGGCTCCTGGCTGCTATCTACTCCGAGCCAGACGCCTTCGATACAGCCGAGTCGTTCGAACGTGCAAATCACGACGACCTCGCGCACCTGACGCTCGATGAGCTCGACGCGGAACGCATTCTCGCGCGCCTGCGGTGGGCGGCGCTGATCCATCACCGAGCCGAACCGTCGCGCTGGCTCGAGGAGCGCATCGCGCGGCTGGACCAGGCCGCTGTGCGGCTCCGCCAGGGAGCGCGCCGGTGAGACGCGCCAGCGCCGACCCGCTCGCCACGATGGCCGGGCTCGACGGCACGGCGCCGGGCCTGCTCCGAGTGGAGGCGCCGGAGATCCAGCGCCTCGGCGACGAGTGGGCCGCCACCTGGCCAGCCCACGGCGTGACGCTCTCGCTTGGCCAGCTCCGCGAGAGCACCGACGGCATTCACGGGGAGCTGTCCGTCGTCTCCGGGGTCCTTGGCGAGATCCACTGGGGGAGGCTCAACCTCGCGTCCACGTCCGCCCGTGAAGGCCTCGTCCGCAAGCTCGACCAGGCCGCGCCGGGTCTGCCCTGGCGGCCGATCCTCGAGCGCGTCTGCCGGCAGGCCGCCCGGGACCTCCGGAGCGGAGAGCCCGCGCGGCCGCTCGTGCCACGCCTGGCCGACGAGGTCACGCGCTACCTCGTGCCCAAGCTCCTGCTCGCGGGCGAGACAAATATCATCTTTGCCGACGGCGGAAGCGGCAAGAGCCTGCTCGCCCTCGCGATCGCGGAGGCTGTCCGCCCGGGCACGGCGCTTCCTGGCGGACTGGTGCCGACGGCCGCGGTGCCGACGCTCTTCCTCGACTACGAGAGCCACCGCCCCGAGCACGAGGACCGCCTCGCACGGCTCCAGGAGGCCGGGGGTGCGTCCGCGGATCCGCCCATCTTCTACCGGCCCATGACCCGCGCCCTCGCTGACGAGGCCAGCACGCTGCGCGCCGAGATCGCCCGCCACGAAGTCGGCCTCGTGATCGTTGACTCGCTCGCCCCCGCCTGCGGCCCGGAGCCGGAAGGCGCCGATGCGGTCGTGCGCACCATGACCGCGCTCCGATCCTTCGCCCCTGCGACCCGGCTGGTGCTGGCCCATGTCTCGAAGCTGGCGGCCGAGCAGCGGAGCGGGCCGGTCAAGCCCTTCGGCAGCGCCTTCGTGTTCAACCTCGCCCGGAACATCTGGGAGCTGCGGAAGGCCGACGAGGACGGGGGCGCGGACCTGGTGATCGCCGCCTTCCATCGCAAGAGCAACGCCGGCCGCCTCTACCCGCCGCTCGGCTTCCGCTTCATCTTCCGTGAAGGCATGACGAGCCTTCACGCCCATGACATCGGCCAGGCCCCAGACCTGCTGGCCCGGACCAGCTTGGCCTTCCAGATCCAGAAGACCCTCGTCCCTGGCGCCCAGACCGTGGCGGACCTTGTCGAGGCAACGGGCAGCACCAAAGACACCGTCGCCCGTACCCTGCGCCGGCTCCGGGGCGCCGGCAAGGTGATCCCCCTGGACGAGGGGCGCTGGGGGTTGTCGGCATGAGCCCGGACACGATGACCCCGGACATGTCCGCGGACAAGCGGACAGGGTGTCCGCTCCCGACGGAAGGGGTAGGGGGAAGTACCCCCTTCCGAGGGGCGGACGGACATTCTCTCTCTATAGGGGTGTCCGCTGTCCGCCCCACCCTGTTTGACCTAGACGAGCTAGTCCATTCCCACCGCTGCCCGGTCTGCCTCCAAGGGCGGACATGTCCGGTCATGATCTGCCGCGGGCTAGCGGTCAAGGCCTGCTGGCCGTGCCGGCAGGGAGGGCTCGGCGGATGATCCAGGGCGCGGCCGAGGTTGCCGGCGTGCCGCCCGCGCCAACCTATCTCACGGCGGAGGAGGTTGGGCAGATGCTCCAGGTCTCGGGCAAGAGTGTCTACCGCTGGCTGAAGGACGATCCGACCATGCCGGTGCTCAAGATCGGCGGGACCGTGCGCTTCCCGCGAGAGCGCCTCGAGCGCTGGCTCAGGGACCGGGAGCAGGGAGCGGCTCGGCGTCGGCACGCGCCGGCCGCGGTCAGCCGGCCGGCAGCGGGACGGGAGGCGAGGACGTGAAGGCGAGGGGCAGGGGGCGGGGTGACCTGGGGAGGGGGGGCCCCGGTTGGACGCCGATTCGGCCATGACGGAGGCTCCGCGTGACGCATCGTGACAGCCCGAAGGCCCCGCGGCATCTCCGCGCGGCCACGCGGAACTGGTGGGCGAGCGTCGTCGCCGAGTACGAGCTCGAGGAACATCACGTCCGCCTGCTCACGGCGGCGGCCGAGAGCTGGGATCGGGCTCAGCAGGCGCGCGAGGCGCTTGCCAGGCACGGTCTGGTCTACAAGGACCGCTTCGGCGCCCCACGGGCGCGGCCGGAGGTCGCCGTCGAACGAGACGCTCGGACCGCCTTCGCGCGCCTGGTGCGGGAGCTGGCGCTCGACGTGGAACCCCCGGCGAGCGAGCCGAGGCCGCCGGGCATCCGGGGGCGGAGGTAGCGATGCCACGGAAGCGGTGGAAGCCGAAGAGCCGACGCGAGGCCTTCAGCCTCGGACGCCGCGCGCACCTGCTGATCGGCCACGATCTCCTCGGGCACGGCTATGGCCGCGAGGACGACTTCGACGCGGAGGCCGCGGGCGGGGACTGGCGCGAGCATCGCGAAGAGCTCGTCACCTTCTGGGGGCAGGACCCCGTGGCGTGGCGCCAAGCCAACCGGCCCGGCTTCGATGCCCCGGAGCCTGGAGGCCCGGGCACGCGACCGGTCGCGTGGTGGTGGTGGGACGCCCCCGCCGACGAGCGGCGGGTTCTCGGCCTCGCGCCTATCGACGAGGCGGACCGCCGACGCATGGGCGCGCTCTACCTCCGAGACGTGCTCCTCGAGAGCCAGGCGACCTACCTCCAGCGTCACGCCCTGCTCTCCCCAGAAGAGGAGCGCTGCCTTCCTCCTGGCGCCTTCGAGCCCGAGCGGCTCTACGATCCAGAGCTTGCCCGCACGCTCGAGGGCGCGGGTGCGCGCTGCAATGGAGAAACAACGAGCAGCTCACTGAACACGAGGAGGGGACGATGAGGGCTGGCCCGGACGCGCTGCTCGACCTGTTCGACGCCGCGGTGGCGGACGCCGGCCTCGCCCTCCGGGATGCGGTGGTCGCCCGCCGCGCCTATCTCTCCGGCGCCGATGACCTGGAAGGCAGCGCGATCCCACCTGGAATCGAGGCGCTCATCGCACCGGCCCCGCCAGCGATCGCGTGGGCCGAGGAGAGACGACGTGATGCGAACCACGACGCGAAGTGACGCCGGATCGGTCGGAACAGGCCTCGAGCGCCCCGCTCACCACTGGGCCGGCGAGGTGGGGCGGGCGCACGCGCAGAGCCAGGCCCAGCGCCGGGAGGCCGAGCGGCACGAGGCCGAGGGGGTGGAGCAGCTCGCGGCGGCCATCGCCGGCCAGGCGGAAGCGTACTGGCGCGCCCTCGCGGACGCCTGCGAGACGGCGACCGCGGCCTTCAACGCGGGACGGGGCCGCGCGGTGGTGTGACGTGCCATCGCGAGGAGGCCGGGCAGTTCCGGCTCGCTTTGCTGGCCGGCAACGCGCGCGCCGCGCTGTCCATGGCGACGGGTGCCAGCGCCGGTCTCCACGTCCTGCGCCGTGGCCCCCACGGAGGCGAGGAGCAGTGCCCTGCTGACTTCGTGCTCGGCGCCGGCGAGCTGCGCATCCGCGCGGCCGGCCTCGACGGGGCGGACCCAGACACGGCCGCGCGCTGGGCGCTGGAGCCCTGGCTGCGCGGCCTCACGACCGACTGACCATCTACGAGAGGAGAGCATCATGGCCGTCCTGGAAGCGATCAAGCAGTACCTGACGCCGCGCAGCGCCCCCACGGCGCTGCCGCCGGCCGAGCGTCTCGCCCGTCAGCGCAGACTGGCGGCCGAGCGGCACGCCCTCACGGACCAGAAGGGGGCCTCCGTCGAGCGGCACGCCCCGCGGCTCGCCGCGGCCCGGCAGGAGGTGGACCAGGCGCGCGCCCAGCTCGAGGCCGCCACCCTCCGCCTCGGGGACGTGTCGCGCGCAGCCCGCGGGGAGGCCTTCGACCTGGACCGCAATCTGACGGCGGTGGAGCATGAGCTCCGGACGCTCGCGGACCCCGCCATCGCCGACTTCCTCGCCGACCTCCAGGCGACCGCCGGCAGCGCCGAGGAGGTCGGGCTGAAGGTGCGTCGTTCCATCGGATGGGAGTATGACCACCGGCGCCTCGGGCCGGTCCAGGTCCAGCAGACGAACAGCGCCGAGCTGAGCGAGGTGTTCGCCGAGTTCCGCGCGGTGCGCCGCGAGGTCGAAGGCCTCGCCCTCGAGCCGATCGCGCAGGACGAGCTGCTCGCGCGGCTGGCGACCTACCAGGAGCGCCTCATCGCCTTCGCGGCGGCGCGCGGCTTCCGGGTCCTGTGGCAGAGAGCCGCTTGAACGCCTACACGCGGCTGCTCATCCGTGACCGGCTGCTCGAGCTGGCCGGGCGCCCTGGGATCCTCCCGGGATTCCGGATCATCGCCGCGGCGCCGCGCCCGCCGGCCGGTGCCGACCTGTCGGAGGTGCTCGCCGAGCTGGCCGCCGAGCTGGCCGCGGCGGAGAGGAGCTGACCATGAGGTACGAGCGGATCCTGGCCGAAGTCCTGTCCATGCCCTGGGCGATCCACCGCGACATGCTCGCCCAGCTCGCCGGCATCCTGGCGCTCCGGGCCGCCGGCAAGCGCCTGACCGACGAAGAGATCGAAGCGCGCATCGCTCCGGGCCAGGAGCGGGCGGCGGGGCGCGGCGCGCGCGGCCAGGTCGGGGCCATCGCCGTCATGCCGATCGTCGGCCTGTTGCTCCCGCGCGCCGAGGCGCTCTCGCAGACGAGCGGCGCGGTCAGCACGCAGGAGCTCGTGGCGCAGTTCCAGCAGCTCGTGGCCAACGAGAGCGTGGGCGCGATCATCCTCGACATGGACAGCGCCGGGGGCAGCGTCGGCGGGGTCGCCGAGTTCGCCGATGCGGTCTTCCAGGCGCGCGCCGTCAAGCCCGTCGTCGCCTTCGCCAACCCCATGATGGCCTCGGCCGCCTACTGGATCGGGGCCTCGGCCTCGGAGCTGGTCGTCGCGCCCTCCGCCCTCGTCGGGAGCATCGGCGTCTATGCCGCCCACCATGACCTCTCCGAGGCGCTCGCCAAGGAGGGGGTGAAGATCACGATGATCTCCGCCGGCAAGAACAAGGTCCTCGGCGCCGAGCACGAGCCGCTGTCGGAGGCGGCCCGCGCGGAGATCCAGGTGCACGTCGACGAGTTCTACAGCCTCTTCGTGAAGGCCGTCGCCCGGGGCCGCGGGGTCGCTCAGCAGGCCGTCCGCGAGGGCTTCGGCGAGGGCGCCGTCGTCGGGGCCGAGCGGGCCGTCCGACTCGGGATGGCGGATCGCATGGGCGGGATCGAGCAGGCGCTGGGGCGCGCTGCGCAGCTCGCGGGACGAGCGGGTGGTACCCGGGCACTCGCGGCCAGGTTCGATCACGACCTCGACGCCCGCCAGCGCTGGCACATGGGGGCGGAGATCGGGCGGCTCCGGCGCGACCCGATGACGCCGCTCGGATAGGAGGCCGATACCGTGCTCGATCCCCTGCGTCCCCGCAGCAATCCTCTCGCGGCCGGCGACGTGATCCGTCGCGCCGCCGAGGAGTCCCGCCGGCTCCTCGCCGCGGGGTCTGCCGCCCGGGGGCGGGACGTGGAGCGGCTCGCCACGCAGATCAAGAAGCTCGAGGGGGCGCTGGGCAAGTGACCGACGCCCTCGACGTCGAGCGAAAGGCCGCCTGATGGCTGACACACAGATCACTCCTGGCCAGGGCGAGCTCTTCTTCGGGCTCGACTCGAGGTCCCGCCGCCCAGCCGCCGGCGCCCTGGTGGCCACGGGCCTCGCCGCGAGCCTGATCCTCGGCACGATCTTGACGCCCGCGACGGGGGCGCTCGGCCTCACAGGCGCTGCCCCGGGCCTCGACGCCGCCACCGACACCGCCGTGACCCCGGCGACGGGGGCGTTATCGCTCTCCAGCGCGCCGCCCGTCCTCGGGCTGACGCTCACGCCCGGCCGCGCCGGCGAGGGCGTGACGATCACGTCCCTGGAGTTCGTCGGAGGCGCCTCCGAACTCGTCGTGGGCACGCGTCACGCGCCGGCGACGGGTGGCCTCCTCCTCTCCGGGGCGGCGCCCTCGCGCATCCTCGGGACGGTCCTCACGCCGCTCGTCGCCCCGGGGCCAGGTCCAGCCTCGCTGATCCTCGACGGGGCCGCGCCTGTTGTCGTGGCGTCCACCCGCATCACGCCGCAAGCCGGCTCGCTCTCGCTGATGGGCACCGCGCCGTCGGTGGTCATCGACCTCGGCATCCGGCCAGGCACGGGGGCGCTGTCGTTCGCCGCGGCCGCCCCGATACTGATAGGGGAGACGACTCGGACCCCGCTCAGCGGCCAGCTCGCCCTTGCGGGATCCCCTCCTGGGCTGGTCATCGACCATCGACTCACGCCTGCCACCGGCAGCATCGCTGCGATCGGCATCGCGCCGGCGATGGGACAGGACATCCGCCTCACGCCTCCTGCGGGCGCCCTCACGCTCTCGGGGGTCGCCCCCGGTCTGAGCACGCCGACTGCCATCACGCCAGCCACGGGCGCCCTGACGCTGACCGGCTTCGCCCCGAGCCTCCCGCAGGAAGGGATCCTCACCCCGGCGACTGGAGCGCTGTCCCTTCAGGGCGCCGCGCCGACTGTTCTCCAGGCGAGCTTCCTGACGCCTCAGGCCGGCGGCGTGGCACTTTCCGGAGCTGTGCCGGGAGCCGTTCAGGGCACCCCGGTCACTCCATCGGCAGGGAGTCTGTCCGTCTCGGGCCTTGCCCCGACGCTGCTGACGGACACCCGCATCACGCCGTCGGCTGCAGCCCTGGTGCTGGCCGGCAGCGCCGGCGCCGTGGAGATCAGCGGGCAGACCACGCTCACGCCCGGGACCGGTGCGCTGGTCCTCACGGGCCCCGCGCCGACGGTCTCACAGCAGATCCTGGGCTTCCCCAATGACATCACGCGCCTCAGCATCCGGGCCACCCTCGACGCCCCGGCCGCAGCGTGGGAGCTGGAGACGCCGGATCTCTCGCTGATGACCGGCGACGACGCCGCGACCACCGTCCGCCTCGCCATGGGCTTCCTGGACGGCTCCGACGTCGCCCAGCTCGTCAACCAGATCGAGGCGGGCCGGGTCACGGGCCGATCCTGGGCCGGTGCCAGGCAGGGCCTCAGCGTCCGCCTGCGGGGCCTGGACGCCATGGACAGCCTGATGAGGACCCAGCGGGCTATCCGCTACGTCCCCACCCCGCCCCCGGCCGTCCTGGAGGCTGTAGCGCCTGTTGAGGGCGAGCCCGAGGTGGAGACCAAGGTGGGCGCCTGGACAGCCAGGGGCATCGCCACGGATCTCCTGGCGGGCACCGGGCTGGCTCTTTACTGGGGCATCCGGGACTACACGATGCACGAGGAGTTCTCGGCGGTCGGCTCGATCCTGAGCCTGTTCCGCCAGCTCGTCGCCCCCTGGGACTTCGCCCCGCTCGGCGTGGACATCCGGGCGCAGGCCTCGGTGATCCGGATCACCCAGCGGGTGCTCTCGCCGGCGGCGACGGTCACCAAGACGATGGCCGCGGCCCGGTGCGATGCCGTCCAGGGGGAGCGCCGGCGGCACCCGCTGATCGGGTCGGTGGTGCTCGAGGGGCGGCTCGAATCCTCCCGGCTCACCCAGACCGTGGACGACGAGGGCGGGATCATCTGGGTCGGGGGCGATGATGAGGGGAACCCCGACCCGAACCGCGAGCCGCTCACGGTGAGGACGGCGCAGGAGACGAGAGACGCCTTCGGGACCGTCACCTCGCGCACGGAGCGCACGGAGCGGTGGCGCATGCCTGACCGGCTCCTCGAGTATAGCGTCGAGAAAGTCTTTCGCCTGGTCCCTGACTCAGATGGGAAGCTCAAGTTCGTGCAGACCAACGAGCAGGAGATTTTCATCACGCTCGACGAGTCGATCTATGGACCGCGGGGCCCGATCAACCAGCCGCTCCCGCGATCCTCCGTCACGATCGTCTCAACACTCGTTGAGCAAACCAGCAGCACGTCGGGGGTCAGCGGCACAGTCAAGAAGCTGAAGGAGACGCTGCGGGAAGCGACCGACTACACGTATGACGATCAACGATTCCTCCGTCTCCAGACGACGCGAGTCTGGCAGTACGCCTACGCGCTCGACGGCACGCAAACAATCACGAAGGCGGAGGAGGTGACGACGACGTGGAGGGATGAGTTGCTTGGGTGGATTCGCGTCACTGAGGCGCGGACGACCTTCGACAGGAACTGGCAACCGACCGGCAGCAGTAGCCGTGAACGCCTGGCGGCCGGCTATCCGCCCGGAGGGTTGCGGCCCCCGGGGAAAGGCCCGGTCATCTTCTTCTTCCCGCACGATGCCACCGGGCTGGCCGACTTCGCCGACGCCGACCTGACCCCGATCCGGCTGACGGCGACCCTCTCCGACGATCCGACGGCCATCCCCATCAGGTCCAGCAACCGCAACCTGGACGCGGCGGGCCTCGCCTACCAGCTCGCCCTCATCACGGCTTGCTCAGGCGTCTACGAGCGCCCGTTCCGCTTCGCGGGCCCGGCGATGCCCTGGCTCGCGGTCGGGGACGTGCTGGAGATCACGGCCTACACGCCCTACGCCGGCGCCGCGCCGATGAGCCTCGGACCCGCCCTCGTGCGCGACCTGACGATGACCTACACCCGCGCCACGGCGGAGCTCCGGGCCGAGGGTGAGGCCGTCGTCTACGAGGCGCCGTGACGGCGGATCTGCCCGCGTCGGCCGCGCCGGGGGACGCGGCGCATGCCCTGGCGACGGCCGAGACGTTCGCGGTCCAAGGCAAGGCCGTACACGCGCTCGTCGTCATCAGTGAGGGGCTCGTCCCGGCGCTGCTGCAGACGCTCCGGGCCGTGGCGGAGGACGCCGACGACCCGTCAGGTCAGCTCGTGAACCTCGGCTCTCTCGTGCTGCAGTGGCGGCTCCGCGCGGAGGTGATTCTCCAGGCCTGCGAGCAGCCGGAGACGATGGCGATCAACCGGGCGTACGGCTTCATGCCGCGGATCAACGCGGCCCCGCTCCAGGCCTTGCGCGAGATCCTGGAGGCCTGGGCCGCGAGGATCCAGACGCTTCCCCCCGGCCGGCCGCCGGCGGCTGACGTCTTCGGCCAATCCATCATGGCCGCCGCGCTCGCCTGCACCCTGAGCCCGCCGCCCGTGAGCGCCGCGGAGGAGACGGCAGCCCTTCACGCACTGAGGCAGGATTCCGCGCCGAGACCGCCCGCCGGCGAGATCGAGCCCGTGATCGTCACCGGGAGCGATGGCCGGCGACGGCTCTATCTGGTCGATTGCCACGGCCAGGGAACCCGCGTGTGATACGCCTGGCAGGCGATCGCCTGACATGATCCTCCCCGTCGCAGGCAACCTGGAGGCCGCCCTCCGCCAGCTCCGGAAGCGGCTCGAGCGCGACGGCACCTTCTACGCGATGCGCCGACAGGCGTTCTTCCGCCCCCGCAGCGAGCGGCGGCGGCTGAAGGCCCGACGAGCCCGGAAGCGCGCGCGGCGCGCGCTCGTCGGCGGGACGCCATGACGGCCGTGAGCGCCCGGCCGGTGCTGCCCCGCCCTGCCAAGGCTCCAGGACGGCCCCGGCGCCCGGGCTGGCCGAAGATGCTGCCCTGCCTCTCCTGCGGGAAGCCGCGCCTGGCTGAGTCCCCGGCCCACCGGATGCACTCGGAGTGCAGGAGCGCCGAGTAGGTAGCGCGAACATGAACACGTCAGCGAAGGGGCGCCGACTGGAGCACCGGGGCCGCGAGGTCCTGGAGGCGGCCGGGTTCACCGTGGTCCGGGCCGCGGCCAGCAAGGGAGACTTCGACCTCGTGGGCTACAGCGCCGCCGGCTGGTGCCTGGTGCAGGTGAAGGCCACCCGGCCCCCGGGCCCGATGGAGCGCCGGGCCCTAGCCGCGGCGCCGCGCCCGCCGGCCTGCGCCCGCTTGATCCACGTGTGGAAGCCCCGGGCCCGGCTGCCCGAAGTCGTGGAGTTGTAGCGACCCCATGGAAACGCCCTCTGACGGCGTCCAGGCCACTCCAGAAGGTCAGGACTAGGGTTCCTCCATGTCTTTGCCCAAACCCCTCTCAGAACGCTGCCGCCAGGGCGCACGTGCGCCTCTGAGCGCCCCTGTGCTAGGCTCCCGGCGATGCCCGGTCTGCCAGGAGGCGCCCATCCACGCCGGGCAGGAGGTCTGCTCCGGGAAATGTCGGGCCGCCCGGAGCCGACAGCGGAAGGCGCAGGCCCGGACGGCCCGGGACCAGGCGCTCGTGGCCGCCCTGGACCAGGCCGAGGCGCTGCATCAGCGGGCTGCGGAGATCCTCCAGGGCGTGCGGCGGCGGCTGGGGGAGGAGGCATGATCGGCGTGACCGAGGCGGAGCTCTTCCAGGCGGCCTTCGTGGTGGTGGTGGCGTTCACGGTCTGGCTGCTGTGGCCGTGGCGGAAGTAGGGGCCGAAGAGAACGGTTGACAACGTGTAATCAAGGAGATTACAGTGTCCCCCAGGCGGCTCGGCATGAGGATCAAACGTCTTCGCACGGATCGGGGCTTGAGCCAGGCGGCGCTGGCGAAGAAGCTCGGCATTAGCCGCGTGCATCTGGCCAACATCGAAGCGCCCGACGACGCTCCGCATCACCGGACGCCGTCGCTCGCGCTCCTCGAGAAACT
This sequence comes from Candidatus Rokuibacteriota bacterium, assembly GCA_016188005.1. Lineage (NCBI taxonomy): Bacteria > Candidatus Rokuibacteriota > Candidatus Rokuibacteriota bacterium. The sequence goes on from JACPIQ010000064.1 coordinate 12,390, forward strand.
GTCGAAGGCGCTCCGCACGCCCCTGGCCGACCTGATGAAGTGAAAGATGCCCCCGGCGGTGCGTCAACACCGCGCGGGGGCCGAGGCCCACAACCCCACACCCGCGAAGGAGCGAGACGATGAGCAAGCCCAGTGTACCGAAGCCCCCCGGCCTGAAGCAAGACGGTACGCCGAAGTCCGACGCCGAGGTTCTGGCCGGCCTGGTGCGATCCCTGGTGAGCCTGTCCCGCCGTGTCCCCAAAGGGCCGCTCCGCGAGAAGGCCGACGAGGCCTGGCGCGCGGCCAAGATCCTCGAGGTCCGCGGCGAGGTGGCGGCGGGCCGGGGCTCAACCGCCACGACCGCGGAGCCCGTCTTGACGCTGGCCGAGCAGGCGCACAAGCTGCGGGACCTGGCGGAGCAGGCCGCGTCGTTGTCCGAGCCGCTCACGGAAACCCAGGAGGCCTATGTCGAGGCCCTGGAGGACCTCGTCAAGGCGAAGGCCGGCAGGACGATTTGGGGCAACGATGGGCTCCTCGGGGAAGACGCCGATGCCTACCGCCGGCTGAATGGCCGGGACGCGGCGCTCAGACTCCTCCGGGGCGATCTGGAAAGGCGGATGGAGGAGGTCTTCGTCAAGGCAGTGGAGCTCCACGAGCGCATCAAGGGCACGATGGCGCCGGCCGAGGCACGGCCGAAGCGGAAGGCGGTTGCGTGATGGCGCTCCTGTACTGGGGAGGCATTGACAGGAACGCCGCGGCGCCGCGGGACCTGGTCGAGAACATGCGGAAGGTCGGGGCGCTCGTGGAGATCCTCGGGTTGGCGCTGGAGCGGCCGGGCGATGAGTACGACGAGGACACCGCGGTGGAGCTGGTGCGCGAGGCCGGGAGTCTCCTGGAGCGCCTCGGCGTCAGGGCGATGGAGCTACTGGAGGCTCAGGGCGCTCCTCCCGCCCCGGCGCGCGCCCTCAAGCCTCGGGAGCGGCGCACGCCCAAGAGGCGGGCCGCGTGATGGCCCGCATGAGGTTGGAGCCCGCGGTCGCGCTGTCCCCCGAGGACGTCAGCTCCAAGCTCGCCGGCGTGAGCCTGGAGCTGGACACGATCGAGGCGGCGGCCTGGCTGCTGGATCAGCTTGAGGTTGGAGAGTTGGGCTTCCTGCGGATGGACAAGAAGACGGCGCCGCCAACCTGGTGGTCAACCGTCGAGGGCGACCGCGAGAATCTCAGCGGGGCGCTGGAGCGCTGGGCGGTCGAGAGCATCAGTCGTAGCGTGCAGGAGATCCGCGCTGGCCTCCGCGCCGTACATCCGCAGGAGGTGTCTCTGCAATGACCACCGAGCTCGTCGCGATGAGCGCCTCTGACGAGCTGGCCCATCTCTGCCCAGGCTGCCGCCGGCCCTACGTGTGCACCGTGATGGCTCGCCATCGCGTCAGCCCAGGGAGGAACGATGGGGATTCCACGCATCGGCCGGCCTGACCTCCGCGGGGCGCGGGAGCCGATTGACCCGCTCCGTGGACGGCTCACCGCGCCGTCCGACGCGCTCCGGCGCTTCCTGGAGGCGCCGGACGTGGTGGGACAGCTCGAGGTGCTGCCGGCCGTGCTCAGCGACGTGGCTGCGCGCTTACGGCCACTGGCACGACACGAGAAGGATCTGGAAGCGCTCGCGCGGCTCGACGCCGTCCAGGAGCGGGCGTGGGCGCTCTGGCTTGCACTCGCCACAGCGGCCGACGAGGAGAGTTCTCTGAAACGATCGCCGCGCCCTTGGCGCCGGCCGAGCGCGCCGGCTGAGGGGCGGAACGTCGAGACGCCGGCCGTGCAGACGTCTGCACAGGGCCCGGCCACGGGGAGGGGCTGATGGCCAAGGTCAAGAAACGTGTCTGGTACAGTCGCGGCCCCACGGGCCACAAGGTGCGGAAGGTCTCCTGGGGCTACACGCTCCAGGTGGACGACAAGCAGGAGCGGATCTTCCGGGCGGAGTGGACGGAGGACGACGCGGAGCAGGCGCTCGCGAAGCGGCTGCTCGAGAGGGACAGGCCGAAGGCGAAGCCGATCGCGCTGGGCGAGGCGGCCGAGCGGTATGAGCAGGCGAAGGCCCGGAAGCAATCCCTCGGGGGCGACAAGCTCATCCTGAAGCGGCTCCTCGCCCACTTCGGGCGGGAGAGACGGCTCGACAAGATCACGGCCGAGGCGATTAGCCTCTACCGGGACGGGCGCCTCAGCATTCCATCAGAGCGCCGGAAGGACGCGGAGGGCAAGCGGCGCCCCCTCGGCGTGGCCACCGTCAACCGCGAGCTGGCGCTGCTCAGGCATCTGCTCCGACTCGCGCACGAGGAATGGGGCGCCCTGGCAGCTGTCCCGAGGATCCGGTTGGGGAAGGAGCCAGAGGGCCGCATTCGCTGGCTCGAGCCCGGCGAGGAGGGCGAGCTGCTGGCGGCCTGTCAGAAGTCGAGGAACCCGAACCTCGTCAAGATCGTCACCGTCGCCCTGGAGACCGGCATGCGGTACGGCGAGGTCCTGGGGCTCACGTGGGACCGGGTGGACTTGAGCCGCGGGGTGCTCCGCCTGGAGCGAACGAAGAGCGGCAAGCGGCGCGAGGTGCCCATGCGCCAGCCGGTCTACAACCTCCTGGCCGCGATGCCCGAGCCACGCGAGGGGCGGCTCTGGCCCGACAAGCTCATCCGCACCGCCTTCGAGAACGCGGTGTCGGAGGCCAAGCTCGAGGACTTCCGCTTCCACGACTGCCGCCACCACTTCGCCTCGTGGTTCATGATGCGCGGCGGCAGCCTCCAAGCTCTCCAGAAGATCCTGGGGCACGCCACGCTGGCCATGACCTCCCGGTACGCCCACCTGAGCCCGAGCTACCTGCGGAGCGAGATGGAGCGGACGGCCACACCGACCGAGGCCTCCGTCAGCACACAGTCAGCACATGAGGCCGCGCCGGCCGCGGTGGCGGTGGAGAAGTAGCGGAAAAGATGGAGCCGGGGGCGGGAGTTGAACCCGCGACCTATCGATTACGAATCGATTGCTCTGCCACTGAGCTACCCCGGCTGGTCGGTGACCGGCACGAGCGGCGGGCGCCAGTATAGCACCCGGGAACGCCTCGTTCACTCCTGCGGGTCCCCCAGCGGGGCGGCCTCGAGCAGCCTGAACCGCTGCTGCTCCGACCAGGGCGGCGGCAGGTGGGCGACGATCAGGTTCCGGAACTCCGCCGCCAGCTCCGGGTGGAGCTCGGGACGTCCCGCCACGAGCTCCGCCAGGCCTTCCGGGTCGTCGTAGGCGCGGCGGCTGACGGCCGCGACGTGCCGGAAGAAGCGCCGCACCCGCCTGTCCACCTGCGCCTCGGAGAAGCTCCGGGCGACCCGGGCCAGCGCCTCGGTGAAGAGTGAGTCGAGCTTGAGAAAGCCCGAGACCCTCATGGCGCAGTACGTGACGCCGTCGGGGCCTTCTACGTGCTCGCTGTCGAGGAGGACGACGAGCCGCCCTGAGAGGGTTGGCAGCAGAGGTGGGGCGTAGCGGCCTGAGAGGTGGAAGAGGCGCCGCCCCGGGGCGGCGAAGACCGGCGTGAGCCAGCCGCGCGCGCCGCGGCCATCGTCGGCCTCGTAGGCGTCGCCCACACGCCTCAGCCGGTACTTCCCCTGGCGCAGCGCCCGCGCGACGTCGGCAGCGAAGTCGGGATGGTCGAGGAGGAACTCGAAGACGGCCGGGCGGCTCCGGAAGGCGATGTCACGCACCTCGCGCTCGACGAGGGCGCCGGCCACGACGTCGCGCACCAGATCGTACGCCCTTGCGTCGAGGCGGTCCCAGGGGATGCCCGGCGGCCGCGGGAGGGCGTCGAGGGCGAGCTCCATCGACGGCGCGCCCGGGTCCGTCGTGACGGCGCTCCCGCGCGGATGCTCACCGGTGCGGGTGTCAGCGTCGAGGTCGGGGTGCCGGGCCCCCGCGGGCCAGGCCGGGCCCGCCCCGACGGCCAGCGCGACGCCGAGGAGGAGGGTGACCGGGGCGCGACGCATGATGCGAAACGATACCATCACCCGTCTTGACCCTCCAAGCCCCGGTCTGCTAGCATGCGGCCCTCTCACCATGACCCGCGCGGACCTCGTGGCCTCCATGGCATCGGCGAGCGGCTGGAGCAAGGCCGCCACCGACAGGGCGCTCCGGGCGTTGCTCGCCTCCATCCGCACCTCGCTCAAGCGGGGCCAGCCCGTGACGCTCGTGGGCTTCGGGACCTTCTCGGTGAGCCGGCGGAAGCCGCGCAAGGGCAAGAACCCGCGCACGGGGCAGCCCATGAACGTGGTGGGAGGCAGGACACCGCGGTTCCGGCCCTCCAAGGAGCTCAAGCGAGCCGTCCGCTAGTCTTTTCTCTTTTGGCGAGCGCCCCGCATCGCGTAGAATCCTCGATGGTGCGCTCGATCCTGACGCTCGGCCTCATGCTCTGGCTGGTGGCGGCGCCCGCCTGGGCCCAGAACGGCCACACCCCGGCCCTCAGCGCCGAGGCCGTCCTGCTCCTCGACTCGGGCGGCAAGGTGCTTTTCTCCAGGAACGCGGCCGAGGATCACGCCCCCGCCAGCCTCGTGAAGCTCATGACGCTCTATCTCGCCTACGAGGAGCTGGAGTCCGGGCGCGCCCAGTGGGAGGAACCGGTGACCATCAGCCGCCGCGCCGCCGAGACCCCGCGCTACCGGATGGGGTTGCGCGCGGGGGAGACCGTCTCCCTCGGCACGCTCCTGGAGGGCGTGGCCATCGCCTCGGCCAACGATGCCGCCACGGCGGTGTCGGAGCATCTCGGCGGTGCCGAGGAGGAGTTCGTCATCCGCATGAACGCCAAGGCCGCGGGGCTGGGGCTCGCCTCCACGCACTTCGCCAACGCCCACGGGCTGCCGGATCCCCAGCAACGCACGACGGCGCAGGACATCGCCACACTCATCGGGCGGCTCGTCCAGGACCACCCCACCTCGCGCACCGTCCTCGGGGGCAAGAACTTCATCTACCGGGGCCGGGTCTACAGCCGGCGCATCCCGCTCTTCGACGATCCGGGCGGCGTGCAGGCGCTCAAGACCGGCTTCACCAACGAGGCGGGATACAACCTGGCCGTGGCAGCGTGGCGCGCGGGCCAGCGCTTCCTCCTCGTGGTCCTCGGCGCGCAGACCCGGAGCCTCTCCTTCCGTGACGCAAAACGGCTCCTCCAGTACGGCTTCAGCGCCAACGGCCTCGAGCTAGGCGAGGAGCCCAGGCGCCCGGCCCCCGCGCGCCGGCTTCTCCCCCGCCGGCCGAGCGCATCGCTCTCCACCGCGGGCTGAGCGGGCGCCGCCTGGAGGCCCGCCGATGTGGAGACCCCACACCCTCGTCGTCGGCGCTCACAGGACGCTCGCCAGCGTCCGCTCGGTGGTCGGGGCCGGACACGCCGCAGGCCCCTGAGGGCGCTGGAGCCTCACGCCCGCCAGACGAGAGCGGGATGGGCAGGGCGACGGGCCGGGTGATCCTGGAGGCGCCGGGCGTGGCGAGGATGAACCGGCCGGGATGACGCCCGCCTACTTCTTGGCGAGCCTCTTCTTCTTCACGTAGGCCCAGATCTTCTTCGTCATCTCGGAAGGGCCGATGGGCGCCGAACCCATGACGGACTCCAGCGTGTCGCTGCAGCCCTTGAAATTGATCGAATAGCCTCCGAATGCCGCCTTCTTTGCCTTCGCCATTCTCAAGCCTCCCTCGAGTGGGTTTGGGGATTCGCCGCCCGGCGCCTCCCGATCCGGTTGAGGGTATTATCCTCAAGCGCCGAGGGAGGGCAAGCGAAAAATACTATCGGTGGGGCTGTCCCCACGAGGGAGTCACTACCCGGTGGGGGTATACCCCCCCTGGGGTCACCTGGCCCGCCACCCCCCGTCCACCGCCAGGGCATGCCCGGTGATGTAGGCTGCGGCGTCGGAGGCGAGGAAGCAGGCCGCAGCGGCGATCTCCTCCGCGGTGCCCCGCCGGCCGGCCGGCGTGACGGCCCGCACCTGCTCGTCGCTCACGGCGATGCCGCGGCCGCTCATGTCGGGGGTGCCAGGGCCGAGGATCTCCCGTGAGTGGGCGCGGAACTCGGTGAGCACCACGCCCGGACAGATGGCGTTCACCGTGATGCCACGCCCCGAGTACGCCACCGCCATCTGCCGCGTGAGGCCGACCACGCCGTGCTTGGCCGCGACATAAGCGGCTCCCCCGCCCGTGCCGCCCAGCCCGGCCGCCGAGGCCATGTTGATGATCCGCCCCCGCCCGCGCGGCAGCATCTCGCGCAGCGCGCGCTTGCAGCCGAGGAAGACCCCAGTGAGGTTGATGTCCACCACTCGGCGCCACAGGGCCTCGTCCATCTCGTCCACGCTCCAGTACCCATCGAGGACTCCGGCGTTGTTCACCATGATCTCCAACGGCCCCAGCGCCTCGCAGGCCGCCGTCACCGCTCGGTCCACGTCGGCGGAGCGGCTCGTGTCGGCCTGGAGCGCCAGCGCCCGGCTGCCTGTCCCGCCGAGGAGCCGCACCGTCTCCCGCGCCCGCGCCTCGTCAATGTCCACGACGGCGAGGCGTGCCCCCAGCTCGCCCAGCGCTTGCGCGATGGCGCGCCCGATCCCTGCCCCCGCCCCGGTCACCACCGCAACCCTATCCGTGAGGCTCATACGCACGCTCCCGCCCCCCCGTTCGCCCGAGACAGATCAGATCCCGAGCGCGTAGCCGTCGCGCCGGGGGTCGGCGCCGGCCATGAGCGCTCCCGACTCCGGGTCGCGGGCGATGCCCTGCCCGCCGCCGACGATCCACGACCAGTCCTCGATGACGTTGATCTGATGGCCGCGTCCCGCCAGGGCATCCCGGGTCTCGACGGCGAGGCGCCCCTCGGCGTCCACCAGGCGGTCGCGATAGACGCGCACGCGGGGCGCCTCGATGGCTTCCTGGACGTTCAGGCCGAACTCGAGCACGTTCAGGAGCATCTGCGTCGTGGCCTGCAGAATGCCGTAGGAGCCGGGCGTGCCGATGGACAGGGAGAAGGCGCCGTCCGTGAAGACCTGGGTGGGCGACATCATTGTCCCCGCCTTCTTGCCCGGGCGAAGGACATTGGGGGACTCCGGGTCACGGTCCATCCACTTGAGGATATTGTTCAGCACGAGTCCCGTGCCGGGCACGGCGAAGCCCGAGCCGAACGGCGCCCCGAGGGTCTGGGTGACGGAGACCACCGTCCCCTCGGCATCCGCGCAGGCGAAATGGGTGGTCTGCTCGTGGGCGAACCGAGCACAGGACGGTAGGCAAGTCGATGAGGCGGCATGAAGGTCTGGTGTCGGGAACGAGGTCAGCGTCGAGCCAGGGCCTCGGCGACCGCGCCGGTGAGCTTGGCCACGTCGAAGGGCTTGCTGATGAGCCCATCCACCCGGACACCGTCCGGCGTCTCGACCACCTCGCCCCAGCCGGTCAGGAGTAGCACCGGGACGTCCGCGCCTTGGGCGCGGATGGCCCGCACCACGTCCCAGCCCGTCATGTCCGGCATTCCCAGGTCGGTGATGACGAGATCGAAGTGCCCGGCCCGGAACAGCTCGACCCCCTCGCGCCCGCCCGTGGCCGCTGTCACGCGGTGTCCCTTCGAGGCCAGCACGTCGACCACCAGCTCGCGCACGGGGGCCTCGTCGTCGATGATCAGCACCGTGCCCGTCCGCGCCGGCCGGGGCGGCGCAGGTGGCGCGGTGGGGACCGCCGGCGCCGCGGGGGCCAGCGGGAGCCAGAAGGAGACGGTGGTCCCCCGCCCCTCCGCGCTCTCCACCGTGATGTCCCCGCCGTGGCGGCGGACAGTCCCGTAGGCGACGGCGAGCCCGAGGCCCGTGCTCTTCACTCCCTTCGTGGTGAAGAAGGGCTCGAAGGCCCGGCGCTTCACCTCGCCCGACATGCCGACCCCCGTGTCCTGGACGAAGACCACGGCGCGATCGCCGACGCGGGAGGTCCGGATGCTGATCCGCCCCCCGTTCGGCATGGCGTCCACGGCATTGAGGATGAGGCTCGCGATGACCTCGCGCAGCTCGGCGGCCCGCCCCGAGGCACCCGGCAGCGACCCGGGCTCGAACACGATCTCCACCCGCGCGCCCTTGACCTGGGCCTCGTGCTCCCAGCGCGGCCGGGTGAGCTGGATCCCCTCGCGGACGACGGCGTTGACATCCAGCTCCGCCGACCAGGCCTCTCCCCTGTCGGTGCGTCCGAAGGCCTGGATGCGCCGGACGGTATCGGCCGCGTCCACCACCGCCCGCTCGATGGTCTTGAGGCTCTGGATCATCTGCTGGGGCGGCTCGCGCATGAGGAGCAGCTGGGTCCGGCCCAGGATGACGGCCATCAGGTTGTTGAGGTGGTGGCGGCGCCTGCCGCCAGCTCGCCCACGGCGCGGAGGGTGGCGCCGCGGACCACGCTCTCCTGGGCGGCCTTGAGGTCGTCGAGGGTCCGCCGCAGATCGCTCACGAGCCGGGCATTGTCCATCGCGATGGCGGCCTGGCGCGACAGGGCGGTGAGCAGCCGGATCTCGCGCTCGTCGGGCTCGTGCGGCTCCTGCCAGTACACACAGACCGCTCCGAGCGCCGTCTCGCGGCTGATGATCGGCACCCCGAGGATTCCGCGGTAGCCGTGGCCACGGACCGCCTCGCCGAAGGTCGTGCCGAGCTCCTCCACGATGAGGTCAGAGCCGGGCAGGGGCTGGCTCAGGATGTCAGCGCTCCACACGGGCGCATGGGTGAGGGCCGCGGCGCCGACGGCACCCTGGCCGAGTCTCACGGAAAAGCCCACGGCGACCGCCGCGCCGCGCACCGTCCGCGCCCGCAGGCAGGCGGCCGCCTCGTCCAGCTCGAAGACGGCGGCGCGCTGCGCGCCGATCAGGGTGACCGCGGAATCGGCGACGGCCTCCAGCACCGCCTGGATGTCGAGCGTGGAGGCAAGGGTCGCCCCGATGGCGGACAGCGTCTCGACCTCGACCGCGCGCTGGGATGCCGCCTCGTACTGGCGGGACCGGTCGACGGCCAGCGCCACCTGGGCGGCGATGGTCATGGCCAGGTCGAGCTGCCCCTGCCTCCACTGCCGCGGCCCCCGGGTGTCGCCCAGGAGCATGACCCCGATCGTCTCGTCCTTCGAGACCAGCGGCACTGCCAGCGTTGCGCGTGTCTGGAAGGCCTCGACCCACCTCGCGGGGATGAGGGGGCTCACGGCGGCGTCCTCGACGGCGACCGGCTGCCTGGACCGCGTGGCCTCCTCTATCACCGGCACCCGCTCCCAGCCCTCTCCCCGCATGCCCTTCAGCGTGAGCCACATGTCCGGCGCCGCGCGCCCGTCGGCGAACTGGGACACGAGGGGGACGAGGTGGCCCTCTTGCCACAGGCTGATCGTGCAGCGCTCCACGCCGACGGCCAGCGCGGCCTGGCGCGACACCTCGCCGAGCAGCGGCTTCAGGTCCAGCGTCGTGCTGCAGGCCCGCGCGATCTCCAGCAGCGCGGCGTTCTCCCGGGCCCGGCGCCGCTCCTCCTCGAAGCCCCGGGCCTCCTCGATGGCGACGGTCGCCTGCTGGGAGAGACGCGCCAGCCGCTCCTCGTGGTTGGCCGTGAAGGGGCTCGCGCTCCGGTTGAACGCCCACAGGAATGCGAGCGCTGCGCCATCCCGATCGATGACGGCCGTCCCGATCATGGCCTTGATCCCCTGGGCGCGCGCCCAGCCGTCGAACTCGGGGATCCGGGCGAAGCGCGCATCGGCGAAGTAGTCGTCCGTCCGCACGGGCCGGCGCGCGGCGAGCGCCGCCCCCCCGAGCCCGGCGCGGGGGGCGACCCGATAGCGGGGCAGCCCCGCCGTCTCCGTCCCGAGGCCGACGATCCGGTCGGTCCGCTGGGTCCCGGGATCCACGAGCGAGCAGACGGCGGCGTCGGCCGCGAGGAGGTGCCGAGTCTCTCTGACGAGCGCCCGGAGGGCCGTCTCGAGATCGGGGGCGGCCAGGGTCTCGGCGGTCACCCGCTGGAAGGCCTGGATCTCGCCGAGCCGGCCGAGCGCCTCGGCGTGGATCCGCGCATTCCTCACGGCCTGGGCCGCCGGGGCGGCGACCGCCGCGGCCAGGGCCACATCGGCGGCCAGGAATTCACGGCGTGCGTACGTCATGCAGGCGACGATGCCGATGGGAGCCATGTCGAGCACGATGGGGACGAGCATCATGGACGTGAGGCCCTCGGCCTCGAACCACACCTTGTTCTTGAGCCTCGGATCGGTGATCACGTCGGCAACGACGATGGGCTCCCCGCCAGCGATCACCGCTCCTGCCAGCCCCTCGCCCGAGGCCAGCCTGGTCAGGAAGGCCACGTCCTGGCGACGGGTGCCCGTCTGGGCGCGCAGGAGCAGGTCCCCCGGGGTCTCATCCCTCAGCCAGATCCTCACGACATCCACGCCGAGCCTGACGCGGGCGATGCCGGCGAGGCGGTCGAGCACCTCGGCCAGATCGAGGGTGGAGGCGACGAGGCGGGAGGACTCGGCGAAGACCTCCAGCTCGCGGGTGTGCTGATCGGCGGAGGCGCCGCGCTCCTCGCGCGTCATCAGGGGCGACGCTGCCGGCAGAGCACGGGCAGGCGCTGTGGCCAGTGCAGGATCGACTCGAGCCCGATCGGGGGCATGCTCACCTCGTGCGCGACCCACCCATGAGCAGACGGGGTCCGGCCCGAACTATAGCGTAATGGCGGCCCGGGCGCTGGGCTTTGTGAGGGCCGTCAGTCCCGGGGCGCTCCTCGGCCACCCCCGCCCGATCGGTTGACCGGCGTCGGCCACGCAGGTAGGCTACGACTATCGCGGAAGTGCGAAACCGCGGGAGCTCGGGGGACCGGGCTGAGAGGGCGGCCACCGCGCGCCGCCGACCGCAATCCACCTGACCTGGGTAATGCCAGCGTAGGGAGGCCCACATGAAGACCTACCTCTCCGGCTCGCTTCCGTCCATCCGCGTCCCGGTCCAGGAGATCAGGCTCGGCAACGGTGAGAGCCTGCGGCTCTACGACACCAGCGGGCTGTACACCGATCCCGACTTCGCTCCGGACCTGAAGCAGGGGCTCCCCCCGCTCCGGCGCCCCTGGATCCTCGACCGGGGCGATGTCGAGCCGGGGGCCAGCGGCCGCTGGGGGCTCCGGGCCCGCCCGGGACGGCGCGTCACCCAGATGCACTACGCCCGCCGCGGCGAGATCACACCCGAGATGGAGTTCGTGGCGCTGCGCGAGGGCATGGCGCCGGAGACCGTGCGGGAGGAGATCGCCCGAGGGCGTGCCATCCTCCTCGCGAACATCAACCACCCGGAGTCCGAGCCCATGATCATCGGGCGTCGCTTCCTGGTGAAGATCAACGCCAACATCGGCAACTCGGCGGTGACCTCCTCCATCGAGGAAGAGGTGGAGAAGATGACCTGGGCCACCCGCTGGGGCGCCGACACCATCATGGACCTCTCCACGGGCCAGAGCATCCACGAGACCCGTGAGTGGATCATCCGCAACGCGCCCGTTCCCATCGGCACGGTGCCCATCTACCAGGCCCTCGAAAAGGTCGGCGGCGCGGCTGAGGAGCTGACCTGGGAGTCCTACCGCGACACCA
>JACPIQ010000065.1 GCA_016188005.1 Candidatus Rokuibacteriota bacterium
CGACCTGACGCGGCCCGGTGACCGCCTGGATGAAGCGGCGCGGCTCGGCGAGGCGCCGGGCCAGGATCCCGGCGTGGGGGCGGGAAAAGGCCATCGAATCGTCTCCTCAGGGCGTTGAGTAATTTTACTCATCGCCCTGAGTGCACGCAATCTCTCCCGGAAGGCGAAGGTCAGGCGCTCCGGCGCCGGGTTCGTCGAGCCGGAACTGCGTCCAGCAACGCGCGGAGCGCGCGGTTCACGGCCGCGGCGTTTCCGAACGCCTCCGCCACGTCGGGATCGAGAACGACCACGTTGGTGCCAGCGCGGTACCGCGCCACGTACTTCCCCCGCACTCCACCGCGGAAGTCATACTCGGGCCGGAGAGTGTCTCGCTCCACGGAGCGCCTAGCCCTCTTCTTCATAGGTTCGCCTCTCGCGACGGTTGGCACGTCGCGCGCTGATGATACGGATGGACTCGCCCTCGTCAGCATGGGCGATCACGAGCAGCCGTCGCTGCCTCGACATGCCGAGCAGAAGGAACCGGTGCTCGCCGACCGAGCGAGCCGGGTCCGGGATCGTCACCGACAGGAGATCGTCGAACACCGTTGTGGCCTCAGGGAAGCCGATGCCGTGCTTGCGCTCATTCGCCGCCGCCTTCCGGGCATCCCAGAGGAAGTCCAGAGCCATGCCACTACTCTATCCCGACTCCGCCTGCTGTCCACGCGCCCAATGCAGGCTATCGGCGCCCCCCGGCTTCGGGGCACCGCCGCTGTGACCCTCGCTGTCACACCGCCTGGGGATACTCGTACCGAACAACGTCACCGGCGCGAACCTCGCGCCCGGAGGAGGCCCCCAGCCCATGCCCACGCTCACCCGGATCGACCCCATCGCGAAGACGCTCGGCAATATCCTGGCCGGCGAGCCCGTCACCCACGGCGCCCTCACCATGATCCCCGTCCTCGCCCCGCTGCTGGCCGAGCCCGCGTGGCTCACGCTCGGCGAGGCCGGAGAGCGCGCCCGAATCACCGAGGTCAGCGAGGCGGGCTCGGTGCCGGATCTCAAGGTCACCAACACGGCCGACCAGCCGCTCTGCTGCTCCTGGACGGCGAGGAGCTGGTCGGCGCCAAGCAGAACCGCATCCTCAACATGACCGTGCTCGTCGCCGCCGGCGCCACCGTCACCATCCCCGTGAGCTGCGTCGAGCAGGGGCGCTGGCATTACCAGAGCCGCCACTTCGCCGCCGGCGATGCCGCCCTCTTCGCCTCGCTCCGCGCCCAGAAGGCCGCCTGGGTAACCCGCTCCGTCCGCGCCGGAGAGGGGCACTTGTCCGATCAGGGCGGGATCTGGGACGGCGTGGCCGCGCGCGTGGCCGCCCACGGCGTGGCGAGCCCCACCGGCGCCATGCGCGACTTCTATGGCAAGTACGAGGAGGACCTGGGCGCCGCCCGCCAGGCCCTCGCCCCCAGGCCGGGACAGATCGGCGCCCTCCTCTACCTTTCCGGCCGCTGGGTGGGCCTCGACCTCCTCGCCGGCCCCGGCCTCTTCGCCCGGGCCTGGCCGCGCCTCTGCGCCGGCTACGCGGCCGATGCCATCGGCGGCAAGCCCGGCGCCCGCCTGGCCCCCAGCCCGCAGGCCGTCCTCGAGCGCATCGCCTCCTGCCCCGCGGAGCCCGCCCCGGCTGTGGGCCTCGGCACCGAGTACCGGCTCGCCGGGGGGCAGGCCCACGGTGCCGCCCTGGTGGCCGAGGACCGCACCGCCCACCTCATGGTTTTCCCCGACACGCCCGCCTCCCGGCGGCGCGGCGGGTAGGCCGGTCCTTGGACAGCGCGTATCCTTGGATGACGCACCCATTGACAGCCGGCTTGCGATCCACCCATCATGGCGGAGCCCTATGCCGCGAGGCAATCAGCTCACCCGGCAGTGGCGGCTGCTTCAGCTCCTCGACCGACCGGCGGGGATCGCGGTCGATGACGCGGCGCTCGACCTGGACTGCGCCGTGCGCACCATCTGGCGCGATCTCCGCGTCCTCCAGGACGCGAAGTTCCCCATCTACACCGACCGGGGTGCCGACGGCCACCGCTCCGTGTGGCGCCTCGACGAGGGCTTCAGGCTGCGGCTGCCCCTCAAGCTCACCCTCAGCGAGCTGGCGGCCCTCCTCATGAGCCGCGAGCTCGTGGCCGCCGCCGGGGCGGCCCTCGGCCCTTCCGCGCAATCCGCCTTCGAGCGCATCGGCAGCGTGCTCCACAAGGACGCGCTGGCCCTCCTCGACCGCATGCGCGACACCATCGGCGTGCGCGGCGTGGGCGCCAAGCTCCAGGCTCCTGCCGCCCAGCACCTGGCCGCCATCCAGCGGGCGCTCCTCGAGCGCCGCCGGCTGCGGCTCGCCTATTACTCCATGAGCCGCGACGAGACGACCTCGCGCCGCGTGGACCCCTATCACCTCACGCTCTACAACGGCGCCTGCTACCTCGTCGCCTACTGCCATACGCGGCAGGCCGTGCGCATCTTCGCGGTCGAGCGCATCCGCGACTGCGAGGTGCTGGCCCTGCGCTTCGAGGTGCCCGCTGACTTCAACGCGGCGAAGTACCTCAAGGGCGCCTGGGGCATCGTCCGCGGCGAGGTCGTCACCGTGAAGGTCGTCTTCGCGCGCCCGGCCGCCCGCTACGTGCGCGATCACCTCTGGCATCCGACGCAGAGGTTCCGCGATCTGGACGGCGGCCGGCTCGAGATGACGCTCCAGGTGGCCGACACGCTCGAGGTGCGCCGCTGGAGCCTCGGCTACGGCAGCGAGGCCGAGGTGCTGGCGCCGGCCTCGCTCCGCGAGGCGCTGCGCCTGGAAGCCGAAGCGTTGGCGCGAAAGCTTCAGCCGCTCAGGATGGCGCCCGCCGCCGCCCCGGCTCACGCGGAGTCACCCGTCCTCTTGAAGCGCACGGCCGGGGCGAGATCCCTCGATCGGCCGGAACGCCCGCGCTCGTAGGCGGGCCGCGGCGGGAGCGGGCGAGGCTTCCTGATGGACCCCTTCCTGACCCAGCTCGCTGATCTCTGCCGCACCGAGCGCACCCGCGCGAAGTGGGTGCTCGTGCCGTCGCATGCGCTCGGGCACGCGCTCGGCGAGCGGCTGGCGCTCGAGGGCACGGGCTGGGCGAACCTGCGCTTCGCGACGCCGCTCGATCTGGCGCTGCCGATGGCGGCGCCCTTCCTGGTCGAGCGCGGGATCGACCCGGCGCCGGACGGCATCGGGCCGGCGGCGGTCATGCGGCTCCTGCTCGAGCTGCCGAGCACGGTGCCTGCCTACTTCCGCCACCTGGCCGAGCAGCCGAAGATGGCCGAGGCGCTGTGGGGGGTGATCCGCGAGCTTCGGATGGCGGGCCTCGGCGCGGCCGACCTCCCATCGAGCGCCTTCGGGAGCCCCGCCAAGCACGCCGAGCTGGTCGCGCTGCTCGTGGCATACGAGACTCACCTCGCCACCCAGCATCTCGCCGACACCGCCAGCGTGTACCGCGAAGCGCTCCGGCATGCCGATGTCTGCTCCATGCGGCCTGGAGATCTGTGGACCGAGCTGCCCGGCGTGATCTGGGCCCCGCTCGAGCGGCAGCTGCTCGATGCCCTGCCGGGCTCGCGCATCCCACCGGCCACGCTGAGCATTCCGGGCCTGGAGGCGCCCCGGCGCCTGCTGGTGCTCCAGTCTAGCCGGGAGCACCCCCGCCAGGATGTGGCGCCCGCTCCGCGCTCCGATGCCGAGCGGCTCGTCTTCCTGATGCGCCCGGGCGAGGCGCCACCGCCCATCGGCGACGGGACGCTCACGCTCTTCCGCGCGGGGGGCCGGGAGGCCGAAGTCGAGGAGGTGTTCCGCCGGATCCTCGACGCGGAGGTCGCGTTCGACCAGGTCGAGATCGCCTGCGCCGGGCCCGACCACGTGCAGCTCATCTGGGAGAAGGCGCAGCGCCACGGCTGGCCGGTCACTGTCGGGCCCGGCATCCCCGTGGCGCTCACCCGCACGGCGCGGGCGCTCCTCGCCTTCTGCGCGTGGATCGAGGCGGGCTTCCCCGCGGCGGCACTCCGGCGGCTGCTCCAGTCGGGGGATGTGCGACTCGACCTTCCCGACGGCCCCAGCTCGGGCCAGGCCGCCCGCCTTCTGGCGCAGTCGGGGGCCGCGTGGGCGCGCGAGACCTATGCGCCGGCACTCGCGGGGCTCGCCGAGTCGCTCCGCGAGCGGGCGGAGGACATGGAACTCGACGAGGACGCCCGCAGCTGGTCCGCCGGGCGGGCGGCGCAGGCGGAGCGTCTCGCCGCCTGGATCGCCGGCGTGCTGGACCTCGTCCCCATTCCGGAGCCGGATGGCCGGATCAGGCTCGGCGCCTTGCTGTCGGGATGCCGCTCCTTCCTGGACCGCTTCGCCGCTGTCGCGGGCGAGCTCGACGGGGCGGCGCGGAGCCTCCTCGGCGATGCGCTCGGCGAGCTGGGGGCCATCGGGGATCTCCACCGTCCGCTGGCCGAGGTGCTCCGCCTCGTTCGCGATCGTGTGGAGGGGCTGTCGGTCGGCGGGGATCGGGCGCGGCCCGGGCACCTTCACGTGGCGACGCTCGCTCAGGCAGGCTATGCGGGCCGCCCGCGCACCTTCGTGGTCAGCCTGGAGGAGAGCGGCGTCTTCCCGCAGATGGTGGAGGACCCGGTGCTCCTCGACGAGGAGCGCGAGCCGTTCGCAGTGCTCGCCACCTCCCGCGACCGCGTGGAGGAAGCGCTCTTCGCCGTCGTGAGCCGGCTCGCCGCCCTCGGCGGGCGCGTGTGCCTCAGCCACTCCTGCCGCGATCTCCGCGAGAGCCGGGACACCTTCCCGTCGTGGCTCATGCTCCAGGCGCTCCGCCTCCTGCGTACCGCGGACCAGGTGAGCTATGGCGATCTCGACCAGGCCCTCGGCGAGCCTGCCTCAGCGGTGCCCGCCCGCGCCGAGCAGGCGCTGAGCGATGCCGGCTGGTGGCTGGCGGGCCTTCGCGGGGTGGGCCCAGCGGGGCAGGCGGCCATCGACGCCGCGTTCCCGCCGCTCGCTCGCGGCGAGGCGGCGGAGGTGGTCAGGATCGGGACGCCCTACACGGCCAATGACGGCCATGTCCCGGCGGCGGGCCCGAGGCTCGATCCGCGGGGATCGGACCATCCCGTGTCGGCCACGAGGCTCGAGCGCCTCGCGGCCTGCCCGTTCCGCCACTTCCTCGAGCGCGGGCTGGGACTCGAGCCCGTCGAGGATGCCGAGCCCGAGCCGGATCGCTGGCTCGATCCCTTGACCCGGGGCGGCGCGCTCCACCAGCTCTACGCCACGATCATGCGCGAGGCCCGCGGACGCGGGGAGCGTCCCGATCCCGCGCGCCACGGCGAGCGGCTGAGACAGCTTGGTCAGGAAAAGCTCCGCCAACTGCGTGCCCTGGTTCCGCCGCCCTCGGAGCGCGTCTTCGAGCACGAGGCGCGCGTCTTCCTGAGAGACCTCGACGTGTTCCTCGCGCTCGAGACCGGGACAGCCGGCCGGGTGCCCGTCGGCTTCGAGGTGCCGTTCGGCACGGGCGAGGTCGGCGAGGAGCCGCTGGGGCGCGTCGAGCCGATCCAGATCGACCTCGGCGGGGGCTTGCGCTTCCTGCTCTGCGGCGGGATCGACCGGGTGGACAGGCTGGCCGACGGGAGCTACGAGATCGTGGACTACAAGACGGGCAGCGCGTACCTGCCCGGGGGCCTGGCCGCGACCTTTGCGGGGGGGCGACAGCTCCAGCACGCGCTCTATGCGCTGGCCGCAGCCGAGCTCCTCAGGGAGACGGACCCGGCGGCGCGCGTGGCCTGGGGCTCCTACTACTTCCCGACCAGCCGCGGGCGAGGCGAGCGGGTGCGGCGACCGCAGGGCGACCCGAGGATCGTCGCGGCCGTGCTCAGCGACCTCTTCGACGTCCTGGCCGGCGGGGCATTCGTCCACACGACGGACGCGCGCGACTGCAAGTACTGCAAGTTCCCCCGGGCCTGCGGGCGCGATCCCGTGGCCCGCGCCGCCGCCAAGGTGGAGGACGAGGGCAATGCCGCGCTTGCGCCGTACCGGAGGCTCAGCGAGCGTGAGTAAGCGGGCCGGCTCACCCGCCCCCGTGGTCCCTGACCAGGCCGCGCGCGACCTGATCCTGGAGCGCCTCGACGTCAACATGCTCGTCGAGGCAGGCGCGGGCTCCGGCAAGACGCAGAGCCTCGTCGGCCGCATGGCCGCCGGCATCGCCGAGGGGCGCTACCTGGTCGACCACATGGCCGCCGTCACCTTCACCCGGAAGGCCGCGGCCGAGCTGCGGGGACGCTTCCAGCTGGAGCTGGAGGACCGGCTCCGGAAGGAGCAGGACCCCGAGCGCGCCGGGAGGCTCCGTGGGGCGCTGGGCCACCTCGAGCGGCTCTTCGCCGGCACGATCCACGCCTTCTGCGCGCATCTCCTCCGCGAACGCCCGGTGGAGGCGGGCGTGGTGCCGGGCTTCGCGGAACTGGACGAGACGGCCGAGGCAGAGCTGCTCGAGCGGGCGTGGCGGGAGTATCTCGACCGCGAGCGCGCGCAGGGCTCTCCGCTCCTCCAGCAGCTCACGGACTCCGATCTCGCGCTCCACGAGCTCGACGAGGCCTTCAAGGACGTCTGCCGCCACGTCGACGTGGACTTCCCCGCCCCGGACGGCGCCCCGCCGGATCTCGCGCAAGCGCGGGCCGCGCTCCGGGCCTTCTGGGCGAAGCTCGAGGCGCTGCTCCCTGACCCGATCCCCGAGGAGACGACATGCGGCGTCCAGCAGCTTGCCCGCGAGCTCCGCGGCCGCCTCCGCGTCGCGGATACGGGCCGCCACGCCGCGCTGGCCGAGCTTCTCGCCCGCTGGAAGACCACCCCGAAGATCGTCCAGAAGTGGTGGACTGCCGGCGCCAGCGATCGCAAGGTGGGCCAGGCCATCAAGGCCGAGCTCGAGCGCCTCATCGGGGACTTTCAGACAACCGCGGTCGAGCCGTTCCTCGCGGCCTGGCGCGAGCACCTCTACGGCCTCTCGGTGCGGCTCCTCATGGGCGGCCGGGCCTTCGCCGAGGAGGCGCGCCGGCGCGCGGATGCGCTCTCCTACGGAGACCTCTTGCGGATCGCGGCACGTCTGCTGCGCGACAGGCCCGACGTGCGCGCGGCCCTCCAGCGGAAGTACCGCTGGCTCTTCGTGGACGAGTTCCAGGACACCGATCCGATCCAGGCCGAGGTGTTCCTGCTGCTGGCCGCTGCGCCCGGCGCCGGCCCCGACTGGACCGAGGCCCCGCTCCGCCCGGGGGCGCTGTTCATCGTCGGCGATCCGAAGCAGTCCATCTACCGCTTCCGGCGGGCGGACATCGATACCTACACCCGCGTGAAGGAGCGCATACAGGCGACGGGCGGCACGGTGCTGGAGCTGACCGCCTCGTTCCGGTCGGTGCCGGTGCTCTGCCGCTGGGCCAACGAGGTCTTCCCGGCTTTCTTCCCCGAACAGGCGACGCGCGAGCAGCCGGCCTTCCACGGCCTCGACCCCGTGCATCCCGACAAGGACAGGGCGAGCACGGGCATCCGTCAGCTCCTCGTCGGCGACGACATCGACAGGGCTCGGGTCCCGGCCGCCGACGCGGCGAGCATCGCCCGGTTCATCCGCGCCGAGGTGGATGGTGGTCGCCGCGCCTTCGGCGACTTCTTCATCCTCACCCGGAAGAAGAAGAACGTGCCCGTCTACGCGCAGGTCCTCGAGGCGCTCCGCATCCCCACCGAGGTGAGCGGCGGCGCGGCCTTCGTCGAGTCCGAGAACGTCGCAGCGCTGGCCGGCCTCCTCCGCGCCCTCGCCGACCCCGATGACGGAGTCGCGCTCGTCGGCGTGCTACGGGGCCCGCTCTTCGGGCTCAGCGATCCGGAGCTCTTCGAGCATCGAAAGGCCGGCCATCGCTTCATGCTGATGGCGCCGCTTCTCGACGAGGCGCAGGGCCCCGTGGTCGACGCGCTCCGCGCGCTCCAGGCCATGCACCGGTGGACGCGGGTCCTCCCCGCGCCGGCCGCCGTCGAGCGCATCCTCGAGACGACGGGGCTCCTGGCGCGCGGGGCCGCCTCGCCTTCCGGCGCCGAGGCCGGCCACCTGCTCCACGCCGTGGACCGCGTGCGCCAGATCACCGAGACCGGCGGCAGCCTCGCGGACGCGGCGCGCGCGCTCGAGGAGGATCTCGAGTCCACCGATGTCGACTCCGTTCCCCTCGACCCCGGCCGCCGCGACGTCGTGCGGCTCATGAATCTCCACAAGGCCAAGGGCCTCGAGGCCACGGTGGTCTTCCTGGCCGACCCGCTCGCCGGCGTCAAGCCCCGCGCCGACCTGCGCATCGTGCGCGACGGCGCGCGGGCCACCGGGTACTTGCAGATCATCCGCCCGGACCCGCCGCGCCCGGGCATCGTCCTCGCTCAGCCCGCCGACTGGCCGGCGCATGAGCAGGCCGAGCTCGCCTATGTCGGCGCCGAGGAGCACCGCCTCCTCTACGTCGCCGCCACCCGCGCCAGGGAGCTCCTCGTCATCAGCCGCTACGCCGGCGGCGGAGGCTGGGGCCCCCCATGGGAGCCGCTCACATCACACCTGGACGCGGCGCCCGTGCTCGAGGTGCCGGGCCCGAGCGCGCTCCCGGCAGTGGCGGTCCCCGACCTCGGCCCCGAGGCTCGGGAAGCAGCAGCCATCGCGCGCGCGACCCGGCAGGCGCGGGCCAGCGTCCCCTCCTGGCATGTCGAGTCCGTCACCGCCACCGCCCACCACGCCGGCACCGTCGGCCATCCCGTCCAGGAAGGCCACACCCGCGAGCCCGACACCGGCATGCAATGGGGCAGCCTCATCCACTTCCTTCTCGAGCACGCCATGCGCTCCGGCCCCCGCGACCGCGCCCACCTCGAACGTCTCGCCGGCTGGTACGCCTTCGACAAGCCCGAGCTGCGCCCCGTCGTCCCCGAGGCCCTCGACACCGTCGAGCGCGTCATGACGGCCGACTTCTGGCAGCGCGCGCTGGCGGCCGAGGAGCGCCACGTGGAGGTGCCGTTCGCGGTGCGAGTCGAGCCCGAGGGCGCGCCCCCGCGGATCCTCCACGGCGTGATCGACCTCGCCTTCAGGACCCCGGCCGGCTGGGAGCTGATCGACTACAAGACCGACCAGGCGCCGCCAACATCCCTGGCCGCGCAATACCGGGGGCAGGTTACGGCATACGCGACCCACTGGGGACGGGTGGCCGCCGCCCCCGTCGTAAGCGCGGCCCTCTACATGGTCCGCTCACAGCAATTCATCGCTGTCCCCCAGACAAACCATGCGCTCCAGTAACTCCATTGCCTCGCGGCGCACGAGCAACTGCTTGTGACGGCCGTCCGGCGCCTGGCCGCCGGTTGCGTTCTCTCTTGCGCCCTGGTCGGATCGAGACGGCGCATCACCGGATCCGAACGCCGCGCTCCGTGACCACGGGAAGACGCCCGGGCTGACAGCGCTCGAGGATCAGGAGAAGGTGCCGTCGAACGAAGGCCAGCGCGGTGCCGCGCCCCGAACTTGGCGGCCGGAGGAGAACGATGCCGGCGTGCAGGTGGGGAGGGGAGGCGCGGACATCGCCGATGCCCTTGTCCATGGTCAAGAGAACCCTGGCCTCGTTCGTGACGCGATCGAGGAGAACGGCGTCCGGAGCTCCCGCCAGTTGCTCCCCGGGGACGCTGTCGGCCTCGTGCCCAGCTGCGCGGAGGTCGTCGAGGAGCTCGGCCGGGAGGTTCTCGTCCAGCTTGAACTTCACGCGGGACGGAGCGGGAGGAGCCCATCACCCGCCCCTTGACAAGACTGAGCGTACGGCGAGCCGGGCCCACGGTGGTGCCGCGGGGGTTGCGTCCGGTGCTACTTCCTACCGCGTCTTGCCGACCCGCGCGTCCTATCTGTCGATGACTGCCGAGGCGTGGCGCCGCCAGCGCCAGCGTCGGGATCGGCTCTCCACCATCTGGAACCATGCGCTCATCGCGCTGTCCGCGCGCCAGATCGGCGCGACGGCGGTGACGCAAGACGTGGGCGACTTCGCCCTGCTGCGCCGGTACGCGCGCTTCGACTTCGAGCCCTTTCAGACCCTCGGCCCGAATCCCGGTTGACGGCGAGGGGTGGCGGCCGACGCGCGGCGAGCCGGGGAAGGGGTCAGCGCCTGCGCCGCTTGCCGGCGCGGGCGGGCCGGGCCTGGGCGGCGAGCCAGGGGCCGGCGCCGGGCGTGGCCCGCCAGAGGTCGCCGAGCATGTCCTCGATGACGGCGGCCTCCTCGTGGCTGCCCAGCGCGTAGGCGGCGGGCATCGCGCCCGGCCATGTCTGCTTGCCGAGCAGGTAGCGGGGAGCGTGGTGGTTGGCGCGGACAGCCCGCCGGAGGTGTTCGTTCGCCGGGGCGGCGTCTCCCCCGCGCCGGAAGGCATGGAGCGCCCAGCCATAGGCCCATGCCGCCGTCCCCTCGTCATGGAACTGCTCGAGGAGCGCCTCCGCCTCGGCGTCACGGCCGGCCTCGAGCAGGACGGGAAGCAGCGAGTAGCGGACACCCTGGTTGTCGCCCGGATTCAGCCTTAGGAGATCCCGGTAGTGAGCCACGGCCGCATCGCGCTCCCCGAGGGCCTGCAGGCTCTGGGCAAGCCCGAAGCGGGCCCGCATGTAGGGGCGCGTGGTGATCACGCTCCAGAAGTGGCCAGCTTCCTCGGTGAAGGCCCCCGGGCCCAGCGCCCGCTCGCCGGCCGCCACCCCGCGGGCATAGAGATCTCGGGCGGCCGGCAGCTCCGTCGCCGCCTCGGCCAGGAGCACGTAGGCGTCGGCGCAGTCGGGGAAGATCTCGAGGGCCCGCCGGGCGAGCTGGACCCGCCGGCGGCCGCGAGCCTCCACCGCGCGGTAGGCGAGCTCCTGGGCGCGCTCGAGCGGCGTCGACGCTGTGGAGGGGATGGCGTCGAGGGCCCCCGAGAACTCCCGCTGTATGCTCGCGTTCAGCTCCTCCGCGCTCTCGAAGGACTTGCCAGCGGTGAAGCGCTGGACCTCGAGCAGCACGCGCTCCATGGCCCGGCGGTCCGGCAAAACTCCGGCTCGCGGCTCGGCAGGGGCGTCGAGAGGCCGCAGCAGCTCCGGCAGGGCAAGCGTCACCTGGCGCGGCCCGTCCGCGGTGGGCACCTCACGACTCCAGCGCCCGCTGTCGATCTCGTCCTCCGTGGCCCGGGCCAGCGCGCGAAGGATGGCCTCGATCTCGGCCAGCATCGGTCCCTCGGGCCGGCGCAGCTGGCTGTCGGGCCCGAACCACACCGCCACCGGGTATGCCGAGGGCCCGGCCACCGGCAAGGCATGCTCCTCCCACAGGTCCACGTCCCCGAAGGGCATCTCGTCGATGGGGCCGAAGAACACGCTCCACCGCCCGCGACGCCCGATGAGCGCCTCGGGATCGGGGTCCTCCTGCAGTTGCTCGTGCTCCCGCGGGCTCGCGAAGAACGCCACCCCGAAGACCTGCCCCGCGGTGCCGAGGACAGTGGCGCACGACAGGCCGCGGTGGACGGCCGGGGCCTCGACGCGGACGAGATCCTCATCGCTCAGGTGGCGCCACGGCGCCGCCTCGAAGAACTCGCGGGCCGCCTCGGCGAAGGCCCGCATACGCTCGACGGTCACGCCCCGGGCCCAGAGGGCGTCGGGCGGCGGGGGCTTGCCCTGCGTCACCTCCGCCATCTCGCGGAGCTTGTCCCGGGCGAGCGCGATGTCGTCGACGACGCGAACCGCCAGCTCGGGGTCGCCGAGGCCCCGCGCGATCGCCTCGCCGAGTGCCGGGTCGACCACCTCGATCGTGGCCGGGCGCATCCGGGTGAACCGGAGCCCCAGATCGAGGAACGCGTCGAGGGCGAGCCCGGGGTCGGGCGGGCCCTCGGCGAGTTTCATGTTCACCATCCCGGTTTCCCGGCTGACCCACACCGCCCCCCACGGGCGGACGGGAATCTCGCCGGGCGCCCCGATCCACATGGGGACCTTCACAAGCCCGCCCTGCCAGGCATCGGAGGAGCGCCGCGCGAGTCGCTTGAATCGGCCGACCACCAGGGAGAAGATCTCGGTCATCGGCGGGCACGGTAGCCTGTCCGGCCGGGCCGCGCAAGCGGCTTCCGGCTCAGCCGGCCTCGGGCTCGAAGTCAGACGCGTTCACGAGATGAGGCCATGCCACTCCAGGCTCGCTCCCGGATCGGGCCCTTCCTCTGCGCGGGATGCGGGCCGCTGCGGCGGTCTTGGCGCAGGGGTTCGAGCTCTCCCCTCCCCGACTCCCTGCTGTCGCCGGACCTGAGGACGTGCGGAGTCGTGAATCGGTCGCCGATGGTCACTCGGGCGAGACGTCAATAGGTCCAGTCCGCATGGCCCAGCGGCATCTCGTTCAGTACCATGCGATGGTGCCGCCATTGCGGCAGGTGCCGGTCCATCAGCGACACGAACCGGTCGTCGTGATGCGGCTCAATCAGGTGCGCCAGCTCGTGAACGATGAGGTACTCGAGGCACTGCACGGGCTTCTTGGCGAGTTCAAGGTTCAGCCAGATGCGTCGGGCCTCGAGGCTGCAGGCGCCCCACTTGGTCTTCATCTTCTTGATGCCCACCCTGGCTGCGCGAACGCTCAGAGCCGCCTCCCACTTGGCCAAGAGGGGCGGCACGAGGTCGCGCAGGCGCTCGCGATACCAGCGCGACAGTACTTGCTCGCGTTCCTTTGGCCCGCAGCCGCTGCGCGCGAGCAGCTCGAGGGCGGTTCCGTTCCGGAGCACGACCCGGCTCGGGCCGGCGCGCTCCACCCCACCGGTGCGCACCTCAGCAGTTCACCGTCCACCAAACCGGGGCAAGTCCAGAACCAGCAACCTCGGCACGACAGAGGGTGGCCTCCGGAATTCCTCGGCCACAGCTGCCGCGAGGGTTGCGTCCGGTGCTACTTCTTGCCGCGCTTTGCCGACCCACGCGTCCTATCTTTCGACGGCTTAGGCACTTTGGGTTGCTCTGGCAGTCTTGGGGGCAGGGGTTCGAGCCCCCTCAGCTCCACCATCTCTTCTCGCGGGGTTACGGCAGCCGCCGTAGCCCCGCGTGTGCGTCCGGCGGCCGCTGGTGCCGCGGGGGTGCCGTCCGGTGCCGTCTCTCCACGGGCTCCATCGGCGCGGTGAGGCGCTCATGCCAGTCCTCGGGCAGCACCGCCGTCTGAGCCGCCGTCGCGGGGACCTCCGCCGCGTCTTCGCCGCCCAGACCCTCGGCTTCCCGCTGGCCCAGCTCATCGGCCTCTACATCGTGGTGCAGGTCTCGGCGCTCCGGCGGCGCGCGTCTCGTCCCGGCTCAGGGATCGGCTCGGCCCCCGCCTCGTCGTCATGATCGCGCTGGCCCGGTGGGCGGCGGTGACGGTGGCGGCCTTCTCCGTCCAGACGCCGGGGCAGTTCTGCGTGGTGACGGTGGCGGCCGGCGCCGCGAGATTATTACACGATCTGTGATAGACTCGCGAGTGCCATGGACCTCCGGACGGCGCGCCTCGGCAAGGGCCTCACCCAGGTGCAGGCCGCAGCCCGCCTGGGGCTGTCCCAGCCCTATCTGGCCATGATCGAGAGCGGCCGGCGCCGCCTGACCCCCGCGCTCGCCCGCCGGGCGATGCGGCTCTACGGCCTGTCCCCCAGCCTGCTCCCGCCCGTGGCGACGGCTGCGCCGCGCCGACCGCTGGCCGCCGCGGCCCTGGCCCGCGATCTCGCCGCCCTCGGCTACCCCGGCCTGGCCCATCTCCGGCCGCGACGCTGGACCCCGAAGAACCCCGGCGAGGTGCTCCTGGCCGCACTGGCGCAGGACGATCTGGAAGCCCGTCTCGTCGAGGCCCTGCCCTGGCTCCTCGGGCGGTACTGGCCCCTCGATCGGGACTGGCTCGTGCGGGAAGCCAAGCTCCAGGACCTGCAGAATCGCCTCGGCTTCGTCGTGACCCTCGCGCGCCAGCTTGCCGAGCGCGGCGGGGACGCTCCCAAGGGGCGAGCCCTGCGTGAGCTGGAGGCCGCGCTCGACCGCAGCCGGCTCGCGCGCGAGGACACCCTGTGCCGGACTGATCTCCCCCCGGCGGAGCGGCGCCGACTCGCGGCGCATCCCTCCGAGGACGCGAGGCGCTGGAACCTGTTGACCGACTGGACGGCCGATGCCCTCCGGTACTCCGCCTGAGCCCCCCTCGCCCTGGCGGCAGTTCCTGTCGGGCATGGACGCCGCCCTCGGCGAGGCCGTCGCCCTTCATTGCCTCGGGGGCTTCGTCATGGCGATGCGCCACGGCCTGCCTCGCCCGACGAATGACGTGGACTTCGTCGAGATCGTCCCGCATGACGAGCTGCGGGCTCTCCAGGACATCGCCGGCCCGGGGTCGGCGCTGGCCCGGCGGCATGGGCTGTACGTCCAGTACGTCTCGGTCGCGAGCCTGCCCGACTCGTACGCCGAGCGCCTGACCGCGCTCTTCCCGGGTCGCTTCCGGCACCTGCAACTCTTCGCCCTCGACCCTCACGACCTGGCCTTGTCCAAGCTCGCCAGGAACAGCCCCGTGGACCGCGAGGACATCGCCCACCTGGCCCGGGTGGTCCCCTTGGATCCCGACCTTCTCCGGCGACGCTACGCGCAGGAGCTTCGCCCGATCGCCATCGGCGAACCGCGGCGGCTCGACGAGACGCTCGAGCTGTGGATCGAGGCCTACTGCCGATCTGCTTGACGCCGAACATCGAGCACCGCACCAGCCGCCGGGTGGCTCAGGATCGGGCGACCGCTGACAGAGAGACCACCGCGGTGGGCGCGGTCGAGAACGGGAGGGAGCTGCGGTGGTGCTGCCTACGCGCTCGAGCAGCGTTGCGTGCTCCCTTGCGCCCTGTCCGCATCGAGAAGACGCATCACCGGATCCGAAGGCCGCGCTCCATTATCACAAGGGTAGGGATATTGATAAAATGGCGGTATGGCGTCCGCCGGGCCCGGACCAGCGTCGCTCCTCTCGGTCTCGCAGTTCGCGACGCGAGAAGGCGTGAGCCGCGTGCGCGTGCTGCAGCTGCTCGCGGCCCGGCGCATCGCGGGTGCACGGCGGATCGGTCATCACTGGGCAATTCCCGCGGCGGCGGCGGTCGAGCGGCGGCCGCCCGGAAGACCGCGGGGCACGCGTGGGGAGCCGGCAGGCCGGCTGCTTCGCGAGCTGGCGCGGAAATACGTGTGGTGGCTGCCACCCGGAAAAGTCGCCGCCAGGCCCGATCTTGCCATTACGCAGACGATGGACCTCGGCGATTTCGAGGACCAGCGGCGGCTCGAAGCGGCACTGGGACGGCAGCGACTCGCGCAGGCGCTGCAGCGCGCCGAGGCGGGGCGCCTGTCCGCGCGCTCGTGGGCGTACTGGCACTATCGGCTGGGGCTCGCACGGCCCGGACGCGTGCCGCCGCTGCCGCGGCGCAGCCTCGGTTGATCGCCACTCTCACGCCGAGATTCACGAAGCTGCCGCCCGCTCAGCGGCGGCTGTGGCCGCGACTCCGGCCGTCCGTGCCCCTGGAATTCGTGCTCTATGGAGGGACGGCGCTCTCGCTGCACCTCGGGCACCGGCGCTCGGTGGACTTCGACTTCTTCCATGACCGACCGCTCGACCTGCCTGCGCTCCGGAGCGCATTCGGGTTTCTGGCCACGGCGCCCACGCTTCAGGAGACGAAGGACACGCTGGTCGTGCTCGCCGCCGGCGTCAAGGTCTCGTTCTTTGGCGGCCTGCGCTTCGGCCGCGTGGGCGACCCGCTGCTCACGCGCGACGGCGTGGCCGAGGTCGCCTCGCTCGACGATCTGATGGCCCACAAGCTGAAGGTGGTCCTCCAGCGCGCCGAGAAGAAGGATTACCAAGACATCGCCGCGATGCTGCGCGCAGGGTTGCCCCTCGCGAAGGGACTGGCCGCGGCGCGGCTCCTTTTCGGCGCATCGTTTCAGCCCGCCGAGAGCCTCAAGGCGCTGACGTACTTCGGGGACGGCGATCTGCCGGGGCTCGCCAAGGCCGATCGGAGCGCCCTGATCACCGCGGCGGCGGCCGTGGGCGACCTGCCGAGGGCGGCACTCCGCTCCCGCGCGCTCGCGATCCCCGTGGCGTGATCGCCTCCGGCAGGCGCTCTCGCTGCGGGCTTGAAGCGCGCCCCCGCCTCTGATACCTCTGCCAGGAGACCAGAGGAGGACCACATGCAGACCCCACTTGACCACGACGCGCTCGTGCCAACGCTGGGCTCCGACGCCGAGGCGTATGAGACGCTGCTCGCTCACGCCCGCCGGAAGACCGGGGCCATTCCTCCGGAGGTCGTCGTTCGCCACATCCTTTCCGTCACGAGCGACGGTGACTGGCCGGTGCGGCGCGAGGCCCTGGAGGCCGTGCTGCGCCGCCTGGCGGGCGCCAGGAGCGAGGGACTCCAGGTCGTCTCCCGTCCGGCCGGGGGTCGGCTTCTCGGCCACTACCGCACGCGGCGAAAGGGCCTTCCCGCGCGACCGTACCGCTCGCTCCTCCGTCGCCTCCATCCCCCGGACGGTAGCTGTGACTGCCCCGACTTCCTTCGCAGCTCTCTGGGTCTCTGCAAGCACCTCCTCGCCGTGCTCGACGACGTCCTTTCGAGACCGCGGGCCGCTCGGAAGGCGACGGACGAGCCCGCGCTCGCCATGCCATTGCGCTGGGATCCGGTCCGCCCGCTCCGGGGGCTTGGCGACTGGCTCGTCCGGGTCTGCTGGGCCGACGGTGCCCCGCCCCACGGCGTGCGGCGCTGGCTCCGTCCCGCGAAGACCGGGGGCTGGACGATCGAGGCCCCGCCGATACCGGCCCAGCGGGGGGCGGTCGTGGCGGCACTCCTCGCGCTGCTGGGGGACGGGCGTGACGAGCCGGCCCTCCACGCCTTGCTGCAGGAGGAGCGGCGGCGGACGGAGCGCGGCGTCCGGGGCGTCCGGGACCTCGGCCGCCTCGAGGAGGCGCTCCGGACGCTCCGCCAGCGGCTCTATCCATATCAGCGTGCGGGGGTCCAGCGGTTCCTCAGCACGGGGCGGCTCCTCCTCGCCGACGACATGGGCCTCGGCAAGACTGCCCAGGCGATCGCCGCCGCCCACACGCTCTGGCACGCCGGTCGAGTGCGCCGAGGGCTGCTCGTCGTCCCCGCCGCCCTCAAGCCTCAGTGGATCCGCGAGTGGCAGCTCTTCACCGATGTCCCCGCGACCCTCGTCGAGGGCAACCCCGCGCAGCGCCGGGCGGCGTTCGCGGGATGCCCGCGCGGGTTCCTCGTCGTCAGCTACGAGCAGCTCCTCCGCGATGTGGAGCTCGTCCAGGACTGGGCCCCGGGCCTGGTGGTTCTCGATGAGGCCCAGCGCATGAAGAACTGGGCGACGAAGACCGCGCTGACGGTGAAGCGGCTCGACCCCCCGTACCGCCTGGTCCTCACGGGAACACCGATGGAGAACCGGATCGACGAGCTGGCGTCGATCGTAGAGTGGGTGGACGACCTCGCGCTCGAGCCCAAGTGGCGCCTCGTCCCCTGGCACACCACGCCGGTGGACGGCACGGCCGAGATCGGGGGAGCGCGGAACCTGGACACGCTCCGCACGCGCCTGGCCGGCTCCATGCTCCGTCGGGTGCGCGCGGAGGTGCTCTCGCAGCTCCCGGAGCGCACGGACACGCGGATCCCCATCGAGATGACGGCCGAGCAGATCGAGGAACATGACGCGCTCAACCAGCCGATCGCGCAGCTCCTCGCGCGCTCCAAGCAGCGGCCGCTCACACAGGCGGAGTTCCTCCGGCTCATGGTGCTGCTCACGACTCAGCGGATCATCTCCAACGGCCTGGCCCAGCTCCGCTTCGAGGCGATCTGGCCCGACCTGGCCCGGATCGAGCGGCCGGCGGAGTCCACCCTCCGCGGCCTGTCGAGCCCGAAACTGCTGGAGCTGCGGGAGCTGATCGGCCAGCTCGCCGTCGCCCAGGGACGGAAGGTGGTGGTCTTCAGCCAGTGGCGCCGGATGCTCCGGCTGGCGGACTGGGCCACGCGGGAGGTCCTCGGGCGCGACGCGCGGGCCGTGTTCTTCACCGGCGAGGAGGGCCAGCGGCGGCGGACGCAGAACATCGTGGAGTTCCATGACGACCCCGCATGCCGCGTGCTCTTCGCGACCGATGCCGGCGGCGTCGGGCTGAACCTGCAGCGGGCCGCCAGCGCCTGCATCAATATCGAGCTGCCCTGGAACCCGGCGGTCCTCGAGCAGCGGGTCGGACGCATCCACCGGCTGGGCCAGCGGCGCCCGATCGACGTGTACCACCTCGTCAGCGAGCCGGGGATCGAGTCCCGGATCTCTGAGGTGGTCGGGACGAAGCGCGCCTTCTTCACGGGCCTGTTCGACGGGACGACGGACGAGGTGGCCTTCGAGCGGTCCGGCAGCTTCCTCGCGCGAATCGAGAAGGTCGTCGCGCCGGGCCTGGGCCCGGCGCGGGGACGCCCGGCGGAGACCCCCGAGGGTGAAGATGCGCCCGTGGAGCGCGAGATCGACGCGATCGTGACGGCGGGGGACGAGTCGCGCGACGCGCCGAGCGAGCCGGGGCCCGCGCCGTTGCCCGGCGCGGGCGACATCGAGAAGCTCTTCGCCGCGGTCACCGTGCAGAAGACCGCCCTGGGCGGGCTCGTCATCGAGGCCCCGCCAGAAGCCGCCGCCAGCCTCGCTGCCCTCTTCGCGGGAATGGCCGGGATGCTCCAGGCGGCGGCCAGGGGCCACGGCTGAGCGCCGCTTATCACGAGGTCGCGGTCGGAGGAAGCAGACAGGCCGCCGCCCCGCGCGGGCCGGGCCTCAGATCGCGAAGCGGCGCCTGAACACCCGGCGGATCAGATAGGGGTTGGCGCCGAGCTCGTAGAGCTTCCCGATGTCCCCCGCCTTGAGGGCGGCCCGCTCGGCCTCGCTGAGCGCATGCCCGTCCATGTCCTCGTCGGTGAGGGCGTCCTTCATCAGATGCTGGCGCGCGATCGCCGTGAGGACCTTGTTGAGGGGATACGAGGTCCTGATCATCGCGCGACCCACACGGTGGCGCAGCCGGTGATCCACTCGGCGACAGGCTCGTAGGCGAGCACCTCCCCCTTCCAGCCGGGCACAGCACCGAGGAGGGCAATCCAGTTCCTGATCTCCTGCCCGCCGTTGCCGCCCTCCCGCTCGATCTCCTCCCGTGTGAGGCGGGTCAGCGGCTCCGCATCACCCCGCTCCACGTGCTCGAGCACGGACCGATCCCAGTCGGGGTTGATCCGGCCGGTCTGAGGCGTACCCACCCAGTGGGAGAGGCCGCCGGTGGCGACGAGAGCGACGCGCTGCGCGCCCGGGCGGGAGCGGATGAACTCCCCCACGAAGGCCCCCACCGCGTGACAGCGCCGCGGCGTGGGGAGCGGCGGCGCGCCGCAGTTCGTGTACACGGTGACGATGGACACATCGCCCTCGGGCAGGAGGAAGTGCAGCGGGACCGACAGCTCGTCCCAGCTCTCGATCTCGTACGAGTAGGCGAAGTCGATCCCGGCCTCGAGCCCGGCCTCGAGGAGGGCCATGGCCCACTCCGGGTGGCCCGGGATCTTCCGGGGAGGGATCCGCATCAGCTTCGCCCCACCCGCGCTCGGCGCGTCGTAGGACTCCGCGAGGCCGACGCAGAAGGCCGGCAGGTTGTTGTAGGCGAAGTTCTGCAGGTGGTCGTTCACGAACATCACGAGGAGGCCCGGGCGCGCCGCAGCCAGCCGCCGGCGCAGCTCGTGAAAGCCCGCGTGGAGCCGGTCCCGCTGCTCCGGCCTCGACACCTCGGGCCTCCCCGTGATGAGCGGGGCATGCGCGGTGAGCACGGCCGCGACGATCTCAGCCATCATGTCCCTCCGGTTCATCCCCGGGCGCCACCGCCAGGGAACCCGACAGCCGATCCGAGCCCGTCCAGGGGCCATGCGCCTGGCCCGCCACCATGAGGGCCAGTCCTTCCGCCCAGGCGTCGCTACGACTTGGGCGTCAGGCCGAGCCGCGTCTCCAGCAGGAGCCTCACCTCGGCCGCGGCGGCGCGCCAGAGTGGGCCGCCGGGCACGTCGTACTCGGCCTGGACCAGCTTGCGGTACTCGACCATGGCGGCGTCCTGCTTCTCCTTCGGCGCGGCGTCCAGCGTCCGGGCGCGGATCCCGGCCACCTTGGCCGACGCGGCGTGCGCGCGCTCGATCCAGCGGCCGAGCTCGTTCCAGTCCCGGTCGAAGAAGACCACGATCGGGATGGAGCGGAAGCCGTGGTTGAGGAAGCAGTCCGTGAGATCGAGGTTCTGGTCGCGGAAGAAGACGCGCAGCTCGCAGCCCGGCATCGCCTCGCAGATGCGGGCGATCAGCGGCGAGTTGCGATGGACGTCGCCGCACCAGTTCTCCGCCAGCATGAGCACGTAGGGCACCTGGCTGATCCCGGAGAAGAACTTCCGCTCCTCGTCGGTCAGCACCGCCTTCGCGTAGTTGTCCTCGGTGCGGGCCCGGGTGTCGCCCATCTGGGCCACGTAGTCCTTCCAGGTCAGACCCTTGGCGAAGCGGGCCGCGTCCAGAGGAATCCTCAGCTGAGCCATGTCGTCTCTCTCCTGTCGGGTTGCGTGTCTCGTTCCACCGCGTGCGCGCCCGGTGCCGATGGCCGCCGGCAGGGCAGCCAGCGTGGCCTCAGCGCCGGGTCGGCGGGCCGGCTCATGGGAAAGTCCGTCGCAGTATACGCCCGCGGCGGCCCGCGCGCGCGCTCCTGCCCCGGCGGCGAGGTCCGGGCCGCGCCGCTCACTTCAGGCGATAGACCACGAGCCGGTCGGCGCCGGACTCCGGCGCCCACACCTCCCCCGGCCGGCCGAGGATCTGCCGCACGTTGGCGCCGCGGCGCGCGCTCGGAAAGACCTCGAACTTCTCGGTCTCCGGGTCGAAGCGCACCATGGCGTTGGCGCCGTGTCGAGATCGACGCGCGCGATGTGACTGCCGGCCAGCGAGGCGTAGTAGACGGCGCCCTCGGGCGTCGTCGCGATGCCGTAGGGGCCGCGGCCGCGCGGCGCATCCCAGACCCGCATCTCCCCCGTCTTCGGATCGAGCCGTCCGTAGACGCCGGTCTGACCCGTGAACCAGATGCGGCCCCGCCTGTCGAAGGTCGCGGTGTTGAGGTTCACGTGGCCGCGCGCCTCGGGCAGCGGCCAGCGCTTCACCTGTCGGGTCTGCGGGTCGACGCGGACGATGGCGTTGGTGCCGCCTTCCGTGAGCCACGGCGCGGCGTCGGGCCCGACGATCACGCCGTGCGGGGCCGCGCCCGCGCCGAGCGGGATGAGCTCGACCTTTCCCGTCGCGGGATCGAGCCGGCCGAGCTGGCCGCTGCGCTGCGCCGCGTACCAGACGATGCCGTCGGGGCCCACGGCGACGTCGTGCGGAAATCCCCCGGCGGGCAAGGGGTAGGCCTGGATGGCGATCTCGGCCGGCGCGGCCACCGGTAGCAAGAGCAGGGCAACGGCGCAACCGAGCGCGGAGCCGCGCATGGCGACCTCCTTGGTCAGAACTCGAGGAAGTCCTTCAGGGCGGCGAGGACCGCCTCGGGGTTGTCCTCGTGCAGCGTGTGCACGGCCCGCGGGATCTCCACGAAGCGCCCTTGGGGCAGCTCTCGAGCCATCCGCTCGGCGACGTCCCGATCGAGCACGTGGCTGTGCTGGCCGCGAAGTACCAGGGTCGGCGGCGTGATGGCCCGGAGGACGGCCCACCAGTCGAGCTCCGCCTGCGAGCGGCGCTCCTTGACGCTGGGATGCCAGGCCCACACCAGCGCGCCGTCGGGGCGCTGACGGAGACTGTGCATGACGACCCACCGGTAATAGTGAATGCCCGGATACGGGTTCGCGCGATAGAGGTGCCGGGCCGCCTCCTCGATGCTGTCCCAGGCCTCCGGCTCGGGCGGCCCGGGCGGCACCTCGGCGGCCCGCGCGCTGATCTCGGGTCCGATGTCGACGACCACCAGCCTCCGGACGAGCTCAGGCCGCCGCGAGGCGAAGTACATCGCGTTCCGGCCGCCCATGGAGAGCCCCACGAGGACGAGCGAGGTCAGGCCCAGCTGGGCCACCACCCCGGCGATGTCGCCGAAGGCCGCGACGGGGTGGTAGACATCCGCCGGATCGCTGTCGCCGTGCCCGCGCTGGTCGAGGGCATAGACGTGGAAGTGGGGCTGCAGCGCGATGCTCAGAGTGTCCCACGCATGGGCATGCCCCGTGAACCCGTGCAGGAGGAGCAGGGGCGTGCGGCCCTCGCCGCCCCAGTCGAGGAGGTGAAGCCGCAGGCCGTTGGCAGTCAGGGAGCGATCCAGCGGGCGCAGGAGGTTCACGGCACCCCTCAGGATACCAGGGCCTTCCATCCGGCGCGCCGAGCGGATAGAGTGGGGCGGGCTGAAACGTCGGACACCCCGAGGAGATGACCATGCTCGCGATGTGGGTGAAGGTGCGCGTGAAGCGGGAGCTGCGGCAGCGCTTCCTCCAGGCGATCGAGGCGGACGCGCTGGCCTCCGAGCGGGACGAGCCGGGCTGCCTGCGCTTCAACGTCCTCCGGGACGCGCAGGACGAGGATGTCTACTACTTCTACGAGGCTTACACGAACCAGGCTGCGCTGGACGCCCATCGCCTGTCGCCGCATTACGCCATCTGGCGCGCGGCGGCCGACACCCTGGCCGGGCCCATCGAGGCCACGCGCTGTGAGACTGTCTTCCCGGCTGACCCGGCCTACTGGGCCAGGCCGCCGCGAAAGGAGCCCCGCTCATGAAGGCCATCCGCATCTCGGAGTACGGCGGCCCGGCTGTCCTCAAGCTGGAGGAGGTTTCGGCGCCCCAGCCCGGCCCCGGCCAGGTGCTGGTCCGCAACCACGCCGTCGGCGTGAACCCGGTGGACACCTACCTGCGCTCCAACACGGACAACCGCGGGCCCAAGCTGCCCTACACGCCGGGCTCCGACTCGGCGGGGGTCGTGGAGGCCGTCGGCGCCGGCGTCACGGCCGTCAAGGCCGGCGAGCGCGTCTACGTCGGCGGCACGCTCAGCGGCGCCTACGCCGAGCTGTCACTCTGCGACCAGGGACAGGTCCACCCGCTGCCCGCCAATGTCAGCTTCGCGCAGGGGGCGGCGATGAACGTCCCCTACGCCACCGCCTACCACGCCCTCTTCAACCGCGGCCACGGCCAGGCGGGCGAGACCCTTCTCGTGCACGGGGCCAGCGGCGGCGTCGGCATCGGCGCCGTCCAGCTCGCGCGGGCGCGCGGCCTCACCGTGATCGGCACCGCGGGGACGGAGCGGGGGCGCCGCCTCGTGCTGGCCGAGGGCGCCCATCACGTCCTCGATCACGGCGCGCCGGGGTACCTCGACGATCTCATGAAGCTCACCGGCGGGCAGGGCGTGGACGTGGTCCTCGAGATGCTGGCGAACGTGAATCTCCAGAAGGACCTCGGGATCGTGGCGATGCGCGGGCGGATCGTCGTCATCGGCAACCGCGGCACGGTGGAGATCAACGCCCGGCTGGCCATGAACAGGGACGCCACCATCCTCGGCATGGCCCTCTACCACGCCACGCCGGCCCAGTTCGCCGGCATCCACGCCGCGCTCGTGGAGGGACTCCGCAACGGGACGCTGCGCCCCGTGATCGGCCAGGAGCTGCCGCTCGGCCAGGCGCCGCGGGCCCACGAGGCGGTGATGGCGCCGGGCCACCACGGCAAGGTCGTGCTCGTCCCGTAGCCGGCCGCGCGCATTGAGAAATATGAAGTTATGGTTTAGGTTTCTCACGTAGAGCATCGCCCGCTGGGCGAGGCGGCTCGTCTCTCCGCGCTCCGTCCCGGCGTCGAGGCGGGAGACCTGGACCGGCTCCTGACGGTGCTCGGACGATGACGCGCCATCGCCTGAAGGTTGAGCCATGACGGGGATCGAGCGGCGCCGGCTCGGCAATACCGACATGGTCGCGAGCGTCCTCGGCTTCGGCGGTGCCGAGATCGGTTACCGCCGCGTGGCCGCGGGCACCGTGGCGCGGCTCCTGGGGAGCGCGCTCGATGCCGGGCTCTACGTCATCGACACGGCCGAGTGCTACGAGGACAGCGAGGCCCTCATCGGGCGGGCCCTCGGGGCCCGGCGGCGCGAGTGCTACCTCTTCACCAAGTGCGGCCATGCCCGCGGCGAGTCGCGCGCGGACTGGCGGCCGGCCGCGCTCCTCCGCAGCATCGAGCGGAGCCTCCGGCGCCTCGCCACCGACTCCCTCGACCTGATCCAGCTCCACAGCTGCTCCCTCGCCGAGCTCCGGCGGGGCGAGGCCATCGCGGCCCTCGAGCGGGCGCGCGAGCGCGGCTGGGCGCGGTACATCGGCTACAGCGGCGACGGCGAGGCGGCGCGCTACGCCGTCGAGTGCGGCCGCTTCGACACCCTCCAGACCTCGGTGAGCCTCGCTGACCAGGAGGCCGTGGACCTCACCCTGCCCCTGGCCCAAGCCCGGCGGATGGGCGTCATTGCCAAGCGGCCGCTGGCGAATGTCGCCTGGCGGTACGCGCGGAAGCCGGCCGAGCCCTACTACCAGGCCTACTGGTCGCGGCTGCGGCGGCTCGGCTACCCCTTCCTGCACGCGGCGGGCGACACGGCGGTGGCCACCGCCCTCCGCTTCACCCTCCGCGTGCCGGGCATCCACACCGCCATCGTCGGCACCACGAAGCCCGAGCGCTGGCAGCAGAACGCGGCGCTGCTCCGGGCCGGCCCCCTGCCCCGGGACGACTTCGAGCGCATCCGCGCGCGCTGGCGCGAGGTCGCCGACCCCTCGTGGGTGGGCCAGATCTGACCCGGCCCGCGCCTTCGCCGTATCACGGCTCACCTGAGAGGCGCGAGCCCTGCGAGCGTCTTCTCCAGGCGAAGGCTATGCGACCGCTTGCATCTTGTTGACCAGGTCGCGGCCGGATGTTGGCGGCGGCAACGGCTTGCCGTCGTTTCTATAGAGATCGATTGCCTCCTCGACGATCCGGCACAGTTCGTCAAAGACGGCTTTCTCGTCATCGCCGTGGCAGCCTCCGAAAACCAACCCAGGAGAACTGCCGACATAGCACTGATCCTCCTCGGACCACTCCACGATCTTGATGTATCTCGCGCTGTCCTTCATTTCTTCGACTCCTCAATGGCAAGACGCACAGCCCGAACTTGGTAGTGCTTCGCATCGTCGCCTGGACTCCCAGAGACTGTCACAGGCCTTGCCACTCGCGGGTGAACGAAGTCCCTGTGGCTACCCCTACCGCCTCGATCGACGAAACCTGCGCTCTGGAGTTCAGCTACGAGTTCTCGGACTTTCGGTGGCACGAGAGATCCCTTTGCATCCCAGTTGCATAACGTTGCGCATCAGCGGCACGGCGCACCCGCGGCCGCTGAATGCGCTGCTTCGCCCGGTCGCTCACTGGGACATGGGCGTGAGGCTGAAGACGCGCGCAAGACGAGATGCCGCCTGGGTGTCACCACGTCGCAACGCCTCACGGACGGTATCGAGCTTGCGCGCGTCATCGAGAGAGAGGTACGGTGCCAAACCAGCGCCCTCTTCGATCAACTCGACATCGACCTCTGCCGCGTACGGGCCTTCGCGGACGAACTTGGTATGCCGCCTCGTGTTCATTGCCTCCTCCGCAGGACATCCTCAGTCCAGAGAGCCTGATCCGGTCAATAGGCAGTAATCAGCACTGCCGGCGACGTCTGCCCTCTCGGGATACCCCACACCACGTGGATGGCATCTCCCCCTCGGTCCTGCTGAAGGACAAGAGTACACGGTCCCCTGGGGTGCCGGGGTAGTCCTCGACCACGACGCCGGCCCCGACCCCCTCGATCACCTCACCGCCAAGGATGTCGTCCTCAGCCATCTCGTCGTACCCGTGTGCCGAGACCCGGACGTCCCCCTGGCGTCGCACCCAACGCGCGGTTGGCTTTCTGCGGTAGTTCCAAGAACACGGAGTACTCAGCGGAGTAGAGATAGTCGTCCCCCGATTCGTCGATGATCCGCAGGTGACCTTCCGCCGCCGCAGCCCTATCGGGCAACACCCCGTAGACCTTACGAACGTCCAGATCCTCGGCGCCCTGATTCCGGACGCAGAGGGCGAACCCCTTCTCAGGGATTCCTATGATGGGCCTCATCTACACCGGCGCAAGCTTCACCACCCGAAGTCGCTTCCGACGCTGCTCAGCGCGCCAGAGATCGTACTGCGTCTGCTGGTTCAGCCAACTCTCGGACGATGTCCCGAAAGCAATGGAAAGACGGACCGCCATCTCGGCGCTGACTCCGGCACGGCCGTTCAGAATAGCGGAGAGGGTCTTCCGGCTCACTCCCAAAGCTTCAGCGGCCTGCGTCACGGTCACGCCGAGTGGCTCAAGGCACAGGGCCTTGATGATCTCGCCCGGGTGAGGTGGCTTGTGCATACGCACCGCTACTCCCTTGCTCGAGGGGCCGAGACGATTCGGGTCACCGGAGAAGCCGCCGCTTCGCCTCGCTGTGATCGATGCTCTGTCCCGCGTCCAGTTTAGCGAGGCCGCGCTCGATCTTCGCCACGAGCACCAACCGTTCAATGACGTCTTCCAGCGTGGCATCCGCTGGCAGCTTCTCGATCACCTCGAGGACCTTCTGTTTGGCGCTGCCGCCTAGCACCAGCCCCCCCCTTGGCTGCACTCACGCAGCACTTGCAGGACAACCGAACCCGATCGTGAACGCAGTAGGGCGTCCGCCTATGCGGCGAACGCCCGCGGTGAGCGGCCGCGGCGGCCGACACGAGCCAGCGGTCCGCTCCAGCGCGCACGTCGGCGACGTCCGCCTAGCGGATCCAGCACGTCCTTGGACAGGAACAGGAGGGCGCTCAGCGCCTGGTTCCGGGTCGAGGCGGCGGCGCGCCCGTCGGCCGCCAGGGAGGCAAGGGACGTCGTGATCTCCCGCGCGCCCATCTCCGCCGGTTGGCGCTTGCCGTGGACGGAGCGGGACCCGCGGACCACGAGGGCCCGTGAGGGCCGACCTCCGACCGGGTACGCGAGCGGGCCGAGCGATCCTCGAAGGGTCATGACGCGGGCTTCCCCCCTCTCGGTCGGGACGCGCCAACTATAGCGCGCAGGCCCGGGTGGGGCAATGGCGCCGCCTCTGTGGTCGTGGCGAGGACGGAGATGAAGCACCGCCCGGGCGCCAGAGGGCGGGACGGCGCGATCGGCTGGAGCGGCTACCCGCGGGCCGCCCGGACCAGCCGGCGCTGAGCGCGCCGAGGGGCACCGCGGCTCAGGCGGCGCGACTGGCGAGGATGCGGGCGAGGAGGCCGTCCACCTCGGGCTTGTCCACCCAGCGCACCACCATGACCAGGTCGGGATCGAGCCAGAGGACATGCGCGCCACCGTCCAGCGCGAAGAGGCTCGCCGCCGGCGCGCTCGGGTAGAGCGCGCGGCCGGTGCTGAGCCACCAGAGCAGACCATAGCCCGGGTTTGGCTGCCGACGGCGTCCGGAGCGCGTCGATCCAGTCGGCGGGGACGATCGGCTTCCCCGCCCGGAGGCCGCGGCGATGGACGAGGTAGGCGAAGCGGGCGTGGTCGCGCGTGCTGGCCCAGAGCCCGCCGCCCCAGTGGGCGCCATGACGCGGGTGCGGAGCACCTCGGGCAGCGGCTGCCGGAAGAACTGGAAGAGCGAGAGCGCGAGCGGGTTGACGCGGACGTCGTTGGACTCGAAGTGGGTGCCCGGGGGGCGCAGGTCGCGCGGCTGGCCCTTGCGCGAGTTGTCGGTGGCACCGGGGACGACCACCCGGTTGCGCGGGACGGCTCCTCAGCGCCCCAGGACGACGTCGATGCCCGAAAGCACCAGCTCGATCTTCGATATCGAGAGCTTGCCCGTTCGTTCGGTGAGGTCCGTCTTGTCCAGCGTCACCAGCTGGGAGACGTTGGCGACCGATTCCTTCGGAAGCCCAGTTGCGCTGGACGGCAGCAGGACGTTCCCGGGCGCTGTCGCCCACTTCAGGTTGCTCGTCAGGGCCACGCACACGACGGTTGCAATGCGGCTACGGTTCAGCGCGTCTCCCTGTACGACCACGACCGGACGCCGGAACCCCGGTCCGGAGCCCGTCGCCTCTGGCAGGTCGGCCCATCAGACGTCGCCCTGGGCGACAGTCACCAGTCGCTGCGCTTCAGGACGCGGCGGGAAGCCGCACGCACGAATTGCTCCGCCGGTTCGCCGATCTCGGCCAGCGCTCGATCCATCGCCTCGGTCACACGATCGGGGGTGTGACGCGCCACGTATTCGGCGAGGGCCCGGCTGTAGACCTGGCTCCGCGAGCGCCTCATCCGGCGCACCAGCCGCTCTGCCTCTTCAAAGACGTCGTCCGGGACGGACACCGCAATCTTCATACCGTGAGTATAACCCATCCCCGGAACCCGTCCACCGCCTGTCCGTTCAACCTGAGCTCGGCCGCTGGGTGCGCGGGGCTGCGTATTCCGGCAGACGCGGCGAGGCGGGTCGGCCTGTTCCGACGGGCCGGCGGGGTGTCTCGGCCGCATCCGGCTCCGAGCGGACGCTGCCCCGCCCGTCACGGCGCGGACATCCGCCTGGTGACCTCCCGCGCCCCCATCTCCGCCGGGGCCGCCGGAGCCGGGCCCGCCGACGGGCGCGGCGGCTCAGCCGGCGAGGCTGGCGAGGATGCGCGCGAGGAGCCCGTCCACCTCGGGCTTGTCCACCCAGCGCGCGACCATGACGAGGTCGTGGTCGGGATCGAGCCAGAGGACATGCGCGCCCCCGCCGAGGGCGAAGAGGCTCGCCGCCGGCGCGCTCGGGTAGAGGGCGCGGCCCGTGTTGAGCCACCAGAGCAAGCCATAGCCCGGATTGGCCGGCGACGGCGTCCGGAGGGCGTCGATCCAGTCGGCGGGCACGAGCGTCTTCCCCGCCCAGAGGCCGCGGCGATGGACCAGGTAGGCGAAGCGGGCGTGGTCGCGCGTGCTGGCCCAGAGCCCGCCCCCCCAGTGGCCGCCGCCCGACACCGACGGCATCCGCACCCCATCGATCTCCACCCACGCGTCGCGGTAGCCATGCCACTGCCACGTGTCGGAGGCCCCGATGGGCGCCATGACGCGAGCGTAGAGCACCTCGGGCAGCGGCCGCCGGAAGACCTGGAGGAGCGACAGCGCGAGCCGGTTGACGCGGACGTCGTTGTACTCGAAGTGGGTGCCCGGGGGGCGCAGGTCGCGCGGCTGGCCCTTGCGCGAGTTGTCGGTGGCCCCCGGCGCGACCACCCGATTGCG
>JACPIQ010000066.1 GCA_016188005.1 Candidatus Rokuibacteriota bacterium
AACCTCACGCTCGCTCACTCGGCCGCGCCCCCCCAGCCGCGGGCACCCGACGGTCGCCCGCCCGCCCCCGCTGCAACCTCACGCTCGCTCACTCGGCCGCGCCCCCCAGGCGCGGGCACCCGGACACCCGTCCGCCCCCTCCGTCGCGCTCGGCTTGTCATTCCTGCGCCTCCATCCGGTGCACACCGAGGAGACGGCGGCACAGCTCCGGCAGCGGCGGGATCACCCGGTTGAACTCCTGCGTGATGCGCATCCGGATCGTGGTGAACACGTACACCCCGTACACGCACGCCAGGTAGACGTCGGCTCCGAAACCGCCCCGGCCGATGCGCGTGAAGCCAGCCGCCTGCCCGGTCTCGTGCACAAAGGCGGTCGCCTCCCCGACCCGCAGGTAGCTGGCGCCGGCGCTGCCACCGTCGAGATCGAACTCCTCCATGGTGACCAGCGGCAGCGCGCCCGTGCGCGTCGCCGGGTCCCACACCCACCGCGTCCAGAGCCAGTAGCGCGTGGGATCGGTGTAGTGCAGACACTCGCTCGCCAGGTCGAAGCGGAGGTGCTGCGGGAGGGGATCGAGGCCATCCACGAAGGCCTGGAAGCGCTCGCGGAGTGGCGCCCGGCCGGCCAGCAGCTCGTGGATGCGGAGCCCCAGGTGCTCGGCCCCCGGCTGCGCGAACAGCTCGCCCACCCGCCGGCGGGTGGCGAAGACGCTTCTGAGGACCGCCCGCAGCGCGTCGGGGGCGGGCGGCCGCCCCGCCGCAGGATCCAGCAGCGCGCGGAAGCGCGCGTGCTTGGCCTCGAGCTGGTCGGCGATGCGGCCCAGCTCGTCGAGGGTGATCTTGGCGAGGGCCTCGCGCATGAACTCCTGCGCGGCCAGCGTATCCACCACAGGACTGGTCACGGACGAGCGTCCCTCGCAGCCAGGGGCCTCCGGCCGGTCACCATCTGCGGTGTCATCGCGCGGAGGTCATGCGGGCGTGGCGGCGGATGGTGGCGACGGCCTTCATGGTGGCGGCTCCCGCCATCCCCATGGTGTCGTCCAGGTCCTTGGGCCCCGCGGCGGCGCCCGCGACGAAGATCCCCGGCACCGACGTCGTCACCGGGTCCAGCGTGTCGTGGGCGACGTCGATGAAGCCGTACTTGTTCTGGCGCAGGCCGAGGGTGCGCGCCACGGCCTTGGTCCCGGCGCTGGGCTCCATGCCGTTGCTGAGGATCACGATGTCCATGGGGACCTCCATGGGCCGGTTCATCGTGGTGTCCTCGCCCCGGACGATCAGCCGGTCGCCCTTCAGGACGACCTCGGAGATCACGCCCTTGATGTAGTTGACCTTGTGCTTCTCCTGGGCGGGCCAGTAGAGGTCGTTCTCCCAGTAGCCGTACATCCGCATGTCGATGTAGAAGATGAACACCCGGCACTGCGGGAGCCTCTCCCGGATCTCGATGGCCTGCTTGGAGGCGATGCCGCAGCAGACCTTCGAGCAGTACTCGTTGCCGATGTGGCGGTCGCGCGACCCGACGCACTGGATGAAGCAGACGCGCTCCGGCGGCTGCCCCGTCGAGGGCCGGACGAACTTCCCCTCCTTCAGCATCTTCTCGGCATCCGTCAGCGTGATCACGTCGTCGTACATGTAGTACCCGTACTGCTGGGTGGCCCGGCCCGGGTCGAAGTGGTCGAAGCCCGTGGCGACGATGATGGCCCCGGCCGAGACCCGCTCCTCGGCCCCATCTCGCCGGAGCGTCACG
Source organism: Candidatus Rokuibacteriota bacterium (assembly GCA_016188005.1). Taxonomy (NCBI): domain Bacteria; phylum Candidatus Rokuibacteriota; species Candidatus Rokuibacteriota bacterium. Next base: position 1,741 of record JACPIQ010000066.1, read on the forward strand.
GCGAAGTCACCGGCTGCGCCGGTGATCCCCGTGACGGTGGTGCCCAGGCGGACGTCCACCAGCGAGTCGTTCGCCACGGCGGCGACCATCTCCCCCATCACCTCCGCCGCATCCCGCATCCCGTGGGTGAGCGCCGCGTAGTGGGCCGAGATGGGCGTGCCGCCGAGCGCGGCCCGCTGCTCCACCAGGACCGCCTTGCAGCCGAGGTCGGCGGCGCCCCGCGCGGCCTCGAGCCCCGCCGGGCCGCCCCCGATGATCAGCAGGGTGTCACTGGCCATCCACGTTCTCCTTGTCTTCCTACTCGAGAGGCGCCGGAGTCCAACCGCGGTGTGCCGGGCCAAGGAACGAGGCAGACAAGGCCCACTGCTGGGCGAGCCGCAGGCGAGGCGAGCGAAGGTGGAAAGAGGGGCGGGAGCCCCGCCGGCGCGGGCGCGAGGCGTACTCCCTGTACGTTGAGCGCCCGCGCCGACCGAGAACATGGCTGGGCGAGCCGCAGCCGGAGGCCAGGCGAGCGGACACGGGAAACGGGCGAGCGGGAGCGAGCCATGGCGAAGTTCATTGGACCGGCACTACCCGGCGTCGTCCCAGGTGAGGTAGGTCCCGGGATTCGCCTTGAGCCGCGCGACGTCGTCCTCGAACTCGCGCCAGCGCTCGCGCCAGTCGATCCCCATCTTCTCGAGCAGCGGCCGGTAGTCGGCGGCGTGCCAGTGGAGCTGGCAGACCCGGTACGGGTGCGCCCCCATGGCGAGCGCGCAGAACTGGGCCTCGGACAGGACGGGAATGGCGGCCTTCACCCCGGTATGCGCCTGCGCCGCGAACTGGCTCTTGTCCAGCGTCGTCACGCAGCCGGTGTCGTGGGTCAGCGTCACGTCCGGGTTCACCTCGTCGCGCATGGCCTCGATCTTCTGCTGGACGGCGAACGAGCGGCTGAAGTCGCGCTGGACCAGGATGTGGCGGAAGCCGAAGCCGCAGCAGTCGAACCAGGTGGAGTAGTCCCCCACCGTGACGCCGAGCGCCTGCGCAACACCGGTGACGATGGCCGTCCGGTGCCCGCCGTACACGTCGGGGTCGTAGATGGCGTCCTCCTGCACCAGCTTGTAGTAGTGGCACGCCGGGTGGACGGTGGCCGTGATCCCGGAGAGATCCACCACCTTGCGCTTGGCGATCTCGTGGCGGACGGCGTAGATCCACTCGCTGTAGTGCACGATCTCCTCGGGCATCACCAGCGGCTTGCCCATCTTCTTCAGGATCTCGCGCACCTGGTCGCGCAAGGCCTTGTGATGGACCATCTCGGCGCGGACCTCCTTGTAGTGCCCGTAGGAGGTGGCGCAGTGGATCAGCGGGTAGTAGCCGGACTGGTGGGCGGCGGCGAAGTTGCGCAGGGCGACGGCGGCCTGGGCGGCCTGGTTCGCCGTGGCCGAGGCGTAGTAGTTCCAGGCCGTGCAGGAGGTCTGATCGCGGGGGTCCTCGTACTCGAGCCCCAGCTTTCGGTGCAGCCAGAAGATCGCGGTGGAGTAGCCGGGGATGTGGCCGCACTGCCCGCAGCTCTTGTGGTGCCAGGTGTGCCCGAGGGGGACGCGCTTGACGCCGCTCGAGCGCGTGGGCACCTCCAGGTGCGGCTCTGGCACGCGCTGCACGATCCACTCGCCCCGCTCGGCCAGCTCGAGGGTCCGCTCCCGGAGGCTCTCGGCGGCGTCCTCGGGGCGGCGCGCAAAGGGTCCCTTCCTCGCCTGGGTGCCGGGCTGGATAACGGGGAGGTTGATGGGCATGGCGTCTCCCGAGGCGCTCACGACAGGGGGTATCCCGCCTCTTCGAGCTTCTCCTCCATGACGTCCACGAGGATCATGTGGAGGCTCTCGTCCAGGGTCCGGATCATGTCGAGGACGCCGGTGAGGTGCCAGATCAGGTAGAGCTCGGTGAGCGTCTTGTCGTCCACTTCCCAGGAGGTGGACGTCGTGTGCATGGTCTCCGGCGGCATCGCCCGGCGCCAGACCTCGAGGTTCTCGGCGGTCTCCCGGGCCGTGGGCCCCCAGTCCGGGAAGGCCTCGGGGCGGATCATGTCCGGCGAGACCTGGGTGCCCGTGGACATGATCTTGTAGATGATGCGGCTGTAGCCCTCCAGCGCCTGCTGGGCGGAGTGCAGCCCGTTCCGGACCGCCACCTCGCGCATGATCGTGACGATGCCGCCGGGGTTGTTCTTGCGCGGGCACCTGAGACACGAGAAGCACTGGGAGCACTCCCAGATCTCCCCGTTCATCTGCTCCCAGACCAGCTCCACGTCCTCCCGCGCCACCGCCTGGGCGATGCGGCGCGGGCTGAAATCGTAGAAGCGGGCCGAGGGGCACACCGCCACGCAGATCCCGCACTCGTAGCAGCCGTAGAGGTAGTCCTCGAAGCGGAGGTCGGCCTTGACCGCGGCGAAGAGGCGCTCCTTCTCGGCGTACGGGACCTCCGCGGGCTTCCCTCCGGGCCCCGGCGCCTCGCGGGCAAGGGATTCCGCGAGAGGCATCAGAAGCAGATGACGCGGTCGGATTCGAGGGCCATGTCGTTGAAGGCGGCGCCGCCGATCATCTCGACGCCCTCCATGAGGTCCTCCATCTTGAGGTCGTTCAGGTCCAGGCTCGGCTGGCAGACGTAGAAGCGGACCCCGAGGTCCCGGGCCTGGTCCATGAAGTGCGAGAGGGTCGCCCCGCCCGGCTTGACCCGCAGCGTCTCCGGCGTCCCCCGCCGCAGGAGGGTCGGCGCGGTCTGGGTGAAGTAGATCCTCACCTCCACGTCCATGGCCGCCGCCGAGGCCGCGAGGAAGAACACGGTGGCGCTCCGGCCCGGGGCCTCCACGCCGCTGGTCTGGACGTACAAGATCCGCTTGACCCCGCCGTCGCTCATGGGAGGGCTCCCCTATTTCGTTCGCGCCGCGGCGAGCATCTTCAGCTCCGCCCTCACCTCGGTGTCAGGCATGGCGCGCCCCCTCAGCCCGCCCGGCGCATCAGCAACCGGCCCTGCCGGGCGTGCTCCGCCAGGTGCTTGGCGAGGACCCCGCGCATGGCCGAGCAGAGGTCCGTGATCTCCGGAAAGGTGAGCCGGTAATGCACGTGCACACCGTCCCGGCGGACCGCGACGACGCCCCCCTTGCGGAGAATGGCCAGATGCTGGGAGAGATTGGTCTTCGAGACCCCCAGGTCCGTCAGGAGCGCGCCGTAGGCCACCTCGCCGCCCCCGATCCGGCTGAGGATCCGCAGGCGCGTGGGGTGGGCCAGCACCTTGGCCATCTCGGCCTGCAGCTCGAAGAGGCGGTGCTCCGACTGGCGCGCCACGGATCCCTCCGGTGAAGAGTTGCGCTGTTTCGCAACTCAAGTGGGAGCGTAGCCGGGCACCCGCGGCCTGTCAAGGGGGAATCGGCTGGCGCGCGGCGTCAGGCGGCGAGGCGCTGCCGCACGCGGGCGAGGATCTCCTCGTCCCCTCCCTCGAGGTGCACGGGCGGGGGCAGCGCCGGGGGCGCGCACTTGAGGCCGCAGCCCGTGAGGATCATGACGACCCGGTCCCCGGGCCCCGCCTCGCCGCTGTCCCGCAGCTGCAGCAGCGCGGCCAGCGCCGCGGCCGCCTCGGGGGCGACCCAGATCCCTTCGGTCCGGGCCAGGAGGCGCTGGGCCTCCACGATCTCCCCCTCGCTCACGGCCCGGGCGCAGCCGCCTGTCTCCCTGAGGATGGCGAGCATCTGCCGCCCCGCGAAGGGGCCGGGGACCCGGAGGCCCGCGGCGTGGGTCACCGGGTTCTCCCAGAGCGCCGTCGTCTCCGCCCTGTCGTTCCACGCCTTCACCACCGGGGCGCACCCCTCGGCCTGGACGGCCACGAAGCGGGGCTGGCGTGTCTTGAGCCAGCCCATCGCGGCGAGCTCCTCGTAGGCTTTCCAGATGCCCACGAGCCCCGTGCCACCTCCGGTGGGGTACATGAGGTAGTCGGGCGTCTCCCACTGGAGCTGCTCGGCCAGCTCGAGCCCCATGGTCTTCTTGCCCTCGAGGCGGTAGGGCTCCTTCAAGGTGGCCAGGTCGAACCAGCCGAGGCGGGGGGCGACCTTGGCGATCAGCTTGCCGGCGGTGGCGATGGAGCCCTCGACCGTGAAGACGTGCGCGCCGGCGAGGACGGCCTCGGCCACGGCCGCCTCGGGCGTGCCGCGCGGTACGACCACGGCGACGGGGATCCCCCCGCGGGCCCCGTACACGGCGGCGGCACCGCCGGCATTGCCGGCCGAGGGGATCATGAGCCCCTTGACGCCCAGCGTGCGCGCCCGGGTCACCGCCATCCCGAGGCCGCGCGCCTTGAAGGAGCCGGTGGGGTTCTGCCCCTCGTCCTTGGCCCAGAGGTGTCGCATGCCGAGGTGGGCGCCGAGCCGCGGCAGCGGGAGGAGCGCCGTGCCGCCCTCACCGAGGTCCACGGCCTCCTCGGCCGGCCCCAGGGGGAGGAGCTCGCGGAAGCGGTACATCCCGTGCGGGCGCCGCCCGACCGCCTCCTTGGTGACGGAGGCCGCGACGGCGGGAAGGTCGTAACGGACGGCCAGCATCTGGCCGCAGCCCTCACACACGGTGAGGAGCCGGCCGGCCTCGTGCCGCCGGCCGCAGACCGTGCACTCGACGTGGGTGACGAAGGAGCGGCTAATGGCTCTTTTCTTTCTCGGCCCGGGCGGCGGCCACCACCTTCTCGGCGGTGTGCGCCGGCACCTCCTCGTAGTGGGAGAATTCCATGGAGTAGCCGCCGCGCCCGCCGGTCATGGAGCGCAGGCTCGACTCGTAGGTGAGCATCTCGGCCATGGGCGCCTGCGCCCGCACCGCCACGATCTCGCCGTCGGGCTCCATACCGACGATCCGCCCGCGCCGCCCGTTGAGGTCGCCGATGACGTCGCCGGCATTGTCGGCCGGGGCCGTCACCTCCACGTTCATGATCGGCTCCAGCAGGATCGGATGCGCCTCCATGAACCCCTTCTGCAGCCCCATGGAGGCGGCGATCTGGAAGGCCATGTCCGAGGAGTCCACGTCGTGGTAGGAGCCGTCGTAGAGCGTGACCTTGAGGTCCACCACCGGGTAGCCGGCCATGATGCCGCGCTTCATGCAGTCGCGGACCCCCTTCTCCACGGAGGGGATGAAGTTGCGCGGGATGGCGCCGCCGAAGATGTCGTCCACGAACTCGAAGCCGCCGCCGCGCGAGAGGGGCTCGATCCTGAGCCACGTGTCGCCGTACTGCCCCCGCCCGCCCGTCTGCTTCTTGTACTTGCCCTGGACCTCCGCGCGCCCCTTCACGGTCTCCTTGTAGGGGATGCGCGGGGGCAGGACGAGGACGTCCACGTTGTACTTGCGCCTCATCCGCTCCACCGCCACCTCCACGTGGAGCTGGCCCATGCCGGACACCAGGAGCTGCTTGGTCTCCGGGTCGTAGTGGTGGTGGAGCGTCGGGTCCTCCTCGGCCATGCGCTGCAGCGCCGTCGAGATCTTGTCCTCGTCCCCCCGCGTCCGCGGCTGGATGGCGAACGAGATGGCCGGCTCGGGAAAGGTGATGCCGGGGAGCACGACGGGGGCGGCCTCGTCGCACAGGGTGTCGCCGGTCAGCGTGTCCTTGAGCTTGGTCACGACGCCGACCTCCCCGGGGCCGAGCGCCTCCACGGGCTTCTGCGTCTTGCCCATGAGCCACCCGAGATGGCCCACGCGCTCCCGCGCCTCCCGGCCGGCGTTGAGCACCTGGCTGTCCGAGCGGAACGTCCCCGAGTAGACGCGGAAGACGGAGAGCTTCCCCACGTGCGGGTCCGAGATGGTCTTGAAGACCAGCGCCGACAGCGGCGCGCCGGGGTCGGCGGCGCGGCGGACGGCGGCCTTGGTCCTGGGGTCGATGCCCTCCACCTCTGCCCGCTCGGCGGGCGAGGGGAATTCCTGGATGATCAGGTCCATCAGCGCGTGGACGCCGATGCTCCGGGTGGCCGCGGCGGCCAGCACGGGCACCAGCGCGCCCCCGGCGATGGCGCGGCCCAGCGCCTTCACCATCTCGTCCTCGCCGATGGCGCCCTCCTCGAGGTACTTGGCCAGGAGGTCGTCGTCGGTCTCGGCCGCCGCCTCGGTGAGCTTCTCGCGCCAGGCCTTGGCCGTCTCCATCACCTCGCTCGGGATGTCGGCCTCCTTGACCTTGCCGTCGGCCAGAAGGAGGGCCTTCATCTTGATCAGGTCCACGACACCCTTGAAGTCGGCCTCCCCGCCCATGGGCACCTGGAGCGGGCACAGGCGCCCTTTGAGGCGGCGCTGGAGCGATTCGAGCGAGCGGAAGAAGTCGGCGCGCTCCCGGTCCATGCGGTTGAGCACGACGACGCGGGGCAGCGCGTAGTCGTTGGCGATCTTCCAGACCTTCTCCGTCTGGACCTGGACGCCGGCCACCGCGTCCACCACCACCACGGCGGCCGACACCACGCGGAGCCCCGCGCGGGCGTCGGAGACGAAGTCGCCGTACCCGGGCGTGTCCACGAAGTTGAGGCGATGGCCCTTGTAGTCGCAGTAGGCCACGGCCGTGCTGAGCGAGATCTTGCGCTTGATCTCGTCGGGGTCGAAGTCGGTGGTCGTCGTCCCGTCGTCTACCCGGCCGAGCCGCGTGACGGCACCGGCCGCGAACAGCATCGCCTCGACCAGGGAGGTCTTGCCCACCCCCCCGTGGCCGACGATGCCGATGTTGCGGATCTTCGTGATGTCCGTGGCCATGCCTGCCTCCCCTTGCGTCCCGACATGCGGCTGGATCGACCGGAAGAAGGAAGACGGACGTTGCGCGACGGCATGCTACCACACCGGATTGGGCCGTTCCATAGGCCCGCCGGGCTACAGCGGCTGACGCACGCGGAGGAAAGAACCGAGCGCGAAGGTCCGGCGGGCGCGGGCGGGCGAAGCCCGGGCGCCCGCGCCAGGTCAAGACCGCGGGCGTGGCGACAGCCCGGGTGCCCGCGCCGGGAAAAAACTAGGGCGCCACCACCTTGTTGGCGAGGACGCCGATGCGCTCGACCTCGGCCTCCATCCGGTCCCCCGCCTTGAGGAAGGCCCCCGTGGCGGCGCCCACCCCCTCCGGCGTGCCGGTCGCGATGACGTCGCCCGGCAGGAGCGTCATCGCGCGCGACAGCACCTCGATGCACTCGGCCACCGGGAAGATCATCTTGGAGGTGTGGCTCGACTGGCGCACCTGGCCATTGACGCGGAGGGCGATGGCGAGCGCCTGGGGATCCGGGATCTCGTCGGCCGTCACGAGCACCGGCCCCATGGGGCAGAAGGTGTCGAGGGACTTCCCCTTGAACCACTGGGTGTGGCGCTTCTGCAGATCGCGTGCCGTCACGTCGTTGATGACCGTGTAGCCGAAGACGTGTCCGAGCGCCTGGGCCCGCTCGATGTCGCGCCCGCCCCGGCCGATGACAGCGGCCAGCTCCACCTCGTAGTCCAGCTCCTGGGTGACGGCGTGATGGACCACGGGCTCGCCGGGACCGACCACGGCGGTGGCGGGCTTGGTGAAGTACACGGGGTGCTCCGGGACGGCGGCGCCGCGCTCCGCCGCGTGGTCGGCGTAGTTGCGCCCGAGGCAGAAGACGTTGCGCCCGGGCACCGGGATCGGGGCCAGCAGCCGGACCCGCTTGAGCGGGTACGCCAGCTTGCGCCGCGCCAGCTCGTCCAGCGCCTGCTGGTCCACCAGGCCCCGGCCGTATTCCCAGGCCTCGCGGGCCAGAGCCAGCGCCCCCTCCCCGCCCTGGATCAGCTCGAGCAGGCTCTTGGGAAAGCCGCCGCGCCCGCGCCGCACGGTCCCGCGCTGAGCAGCGAGGTCCCTGGCGAGCCCGCCGAGATCGAGGACCGCCTCGTGCCACACGGCCCCGACCTTGGCTTGACCGCGTCCCCGCCGGAAGGTCACCAGATGCATGCGCTACTCCTCGCTGACGCGCGCGCCGCTGCGGGGCGGCGACGTCTTGCCGGCGGCCCTGGCGACCTCCTCGAGCTCCCGCGGCAGCCCGAAGCGCACGTCCTCCTCGACGACGTGAACCTCCTGCACCGCGACGGACTGCACCCGTCCGAGGGCCTCGACCACCTCGCGGACGAGGAACTCCGGCGTCGAGGCGCCCGCGGTGACCCCGACGCGGCTGGCGCCGCCGAGCCACTCGGGACGGATGTCGTCCTTGTCGTTGATCAGGTAGGACGGCGTGCCGAGCCCCTTGGACACCTCCACCAGCCGGTTCGCGTTGGAGCTGTTCGCCGCCCCGATGACGAGGAGCAGGTCCACCTCGGCCGCGACGGTCTTCACCGCGGCCTGCCGGTTCTGGGTCGCGTAGCAGATGTCGTCCTTGGCGGGCCCCACGATTTTCGGAAAGCGCCTGCGGAGCGCCTCGATGCAATCGTGCGCGTCGTCCACCGACAGCGTCGTCTGGGTGAGATAGGCGACCTTGTTCGGATCGGGCACCCGGAGCCGCTCCACCTCCTCCGGATGCGCGATGAGGAACATCCGCTCCGGGGCCTCGCCCATCGTCCCCACCACCTCGTCGTGGTCGGCGTGCCCCACGAGGACGATCGAGTAGCCCTCGCGCGCGTAGCGCGTCGCCTCGAGGTGGACCTTGGTGACTAGCGGGCAGGTCGCGTCGATGACCCGCAGGCCCCGCCGCTGGGCCTCGGCCCGCACGGCGGGGGAGATCCCGTGGGCGCTGAAGATGACCGTGGCGTCGTCGGGCACCTCGTCCAGCTCATCCACGAAGTGCGCGCCCTTGGCCCGGAGCGCCTCCACGACGTGGCGATTGTGGACGATCTCCTTCCTCACGTAGATGGGCGGCGGGCACACCTGCAGCGCCAGCTCGACGATGTCGATGGCGCGATCCACGCCGGCGCAGAACCCGCGGGGGCCGGTGAGCACGATCTCCTGGAGCTGCGTGACCGTCATGGCTTCCTCATGGGACGACTCAGGCAGTATACCGGACCCGGGCCGGCGCCTCAATTTCATGGCGCAATCGCCCCACGATCACCAGCTTCGGCTTCTCGCGCGCCCTGATCGATTCGGCACCGAGGTGGGGCGCGACCATCCCCCCGTGCGCCCGCCCTCGTGCGGGCCAACCCGCGCAACGGCCGGAAGTCGGTGCATGTCGGCTCCGATGCCTGGTACCTCGAGGGCCTGGGGATCGACGAGAGTCGATCGGTCAAGCCTGGCTCAGCGCAGGCCGCCAGCGATCCGCCGAATCTCAGCCGGCGTGTGCTCGCCTCCGAGCGGCGTCCCCGGCACCAGATGCTTGCCCATGGCCAGCCCGCCGACGAGAACGGGCTCGAACCCGATCTCACGAATGAGGCTCTGGGCGACCGCGATCGCCTTCGGATCGTCGCCCGCGATCGGCACCCCGACCGGGTCGCCCGGGCGATGTGCGAGCTCGGCCAGCCTTCGAGAGCCGATCGCATTGAACGCGCGGACGATGCGCGCGCCCGGCAGCAGTCTGGCGGTCACCAGCCCGGCTCCCCCCTGCTCGCCGACCCACTTGACGAGCTCCTCGCCGTCGCGCCGCGCGATCGGATTGCTCACATCGATCACCAGCACCTTCTTGGCGAGGGCGCCTGCATGGGCCTTGCCGATCTGCTCCATCGCGGTGTAGGGGATGGCGATCACCACGACATCGCCGAACGCGATCGCTTGCTCGACCGTGCCGGCCTGCGCGAGCGGCCCGAGGCCGGCGACGAGGCCCTTCAGCTGCTCGGGATGGCGCGAGGAGAACATCACGGGGTGGCCGGCCTTGACGAACAGCGCGCCGAGCGCGCCGCCCTCACGTCCGGCACCGACCATGCCGATCTTCAACGGCGAGCCAGCCGTCTGCGCCCGGGCGACGCGCGCCCGAGCCGTGACCGCGAGCCCGGCCAGGCCGCTCCCTGCAATGCGCATGAACTCCCGGCGCGCGTGATCAGCGAAGGGGTCGCTTGCCATGTTCGTCTCCTCCGTTCTGACGGGTGCTGGTGGGGCTTGCCACCCCGGTCTCCGGCGCCTGCATGCGGAGGGTAGCAGAGGGAAGCCCTGACGTCCAAGACACGCATGGCCGCTGCGCATCATCGACTTGGTCATCGACCCCCGGCGGCTCGGCCCGTCCCGGCCGCCCGGGAGAGGGGTCGCTCAGGGCCGGAGATCGAACTCCACGCGGGCGGCGCCGCCGGCCTCGACGAGGGGAGCGCGCCGGGCGGCGCCCGCCAGCCGCCGAGCGTCGAGACCGCCGCCTCGGGTGAGTTCCTGGCGGACGACCTCGAGCCGGCGAGCGCCCAACGACTTCAGCGCATCCGCCGGCATCGTCTCCCCCGTGGCCAGTTCGGCGAAGAGCGCCTCGAGAGTCGCCGGAAGCGGACGCTCGGGCCACCGCTCGCGGTACTCGCGCCGGGCGGCCTCGAGCGGGTCGGCGCCAGCCGGCGAGGCCGGAGGAGCCGCCAGACGCGCCAGCACCTGCTCGCGCCTGAGCGCGTCGATGTCGGCCTGGGTGAGGATCGGTTCGAGGACCACGCTCACCGACGGGGCGCCGCGCAAGAACGCAGCGACGCGCCCGAGGTGGGGCGGCATCGTTGGTCCGAGGCGAGCCGTTCCGGGCTCGAAGACGACGGGAGTGATCGCGACGGCTTCCACCTTCGAGTCGTCGCTGAAGAAGAGGGAGCCGATGCGGCTGAACGGCAGGGCGAGCAGCCGGATGGCGAGGTTGCGGACCGCGCCCCAGACTGCCTCCTGAAAGTCGAACGTCCGTGAGCTCACGTCGCCGGAGACGGGGATGGAGAGCCGGATCTCGCCGCGCGCGTCCTTCAGCAGCGACACCAGAAAGCCGAAGGGCAGCCCGAGGCGGCGTTCGACCTCGTCGCGTTCGTCGGCGCTCGCGACGTCGAGGTCGCGAATCACGAGGTCGTGCCGCGCATCCAGCCGGGTCCCGGTCAGCGTGTAACCGGCGGAGGCGCTGACGCTTCCCCGCGTCGCCGACCACGCGGTGAACCGATCGAGGTACGGATTGGCGCGCGGGATGATGAAGTCGCGCAAGTCGACCTTGAGGTCGAGGTGCGTCGGGTCTCCGTGGGCGCCATCGCCGGCGAGCTTGAACGAGCCGCCGCCGACGGTGCCACGCGCCGTGAACTGCGCGCGCCGGCCCGGCGTCGTCGTCAGTCCGGTGAAGACCGCTTCCACGTCGGACAGCTCCTCGGCGTAGGGCGGCGTCGTGGTCTGGTCCACGAAGCGCGCGGAGGCCCGCTCGAGGCTGAACGTCGCGACCTCGATCGTCGGCGGCCGGGCCGGGGCCGTCGCCGCTCCCGTCGCCGGCTCCGGCGCCGGCCGAGCGCCGGCCGGCTCGGTCACGGTCCAGCGCAGCGTCACCAGCCGGCGCAGGAGGATCTGGCCTTGCGCGTCGCGCTCGATCAACAATCTCGGGCGCCGGAACACCACGCTCCGGAGCGTGATGCGCCGCGGCCAGTCGACGTCGATTCCCGCGGTGTCGACGCGGCCCACCGTGACCACCGGGCGATCCCCGTCGCTCAACCTGAAGGACCGCAAGCGCGTCTGACCGGAGAGCTGGACGGTGACCGGTTCCAGCGTGATCTTCGTGGCCAGCTCCCCCGTCACCTGCCCGACGACCCGTCCCTCGATCGGCAGATACGGCTGGGCGGGCGCGAGGGACACGCCCTCGAGGACCGTGCGCACGTCGAGCCGGACCGGACCGAACTCGAGCGTTCCGGCCACGTCGAGCCGGCCCGCCACCGGCGTCGGCGAGGTCAGGGCGATCTTCACCGGGCCGCGTGACGGCCAGGTGAAATTCTCGACGACGAGGCGGGCGCCGGCGACATCGAAGCGGGCGGGTGGCGTGATGGCGCCGTCGACGACCGTGACCGCCTGCTCCTCGAAGATCGCCTCCCGGAGGCTGAACGCGAAGGTCGACCCGGCGCCCGCAGCCCCGGCGGGGGAGCGCGCGCGCGTCGCCGCACCGCCAGCGGGAGGACGTTCGAACAGCGTGCGCAGGAGGAAGCGGCGCTGCCGGTCGCGCTCGATGAGGGCCCAGGAGCGTCGAACGCGGACCTGGTCGAGCGTGACGCGATCCGGCCACGCCGCGTCGATTCCCGTGAGGTCGAGGCGCTCGACCGTGAGCACGGATCGCTGACCGTCGGACACGGCGAGGTGTCGGAGGCCGACATCGCCACGCACGCTCAGTCTCGGCGTCGGCGACAGAGGCCCGGCCACCGTCAGGGTCGCGTACACGCGCGCGCCGACGCTCGCGCGGAAACCCAGGTACGGCTTGAGCAGTGAGAGATCGGCGTCCTCGAGAGCAAGCTTGACGTCGACGCTCGCGGGCTCGGCGCTCGCGGTGCCCTCGACGCTCATCGTCCCGCCCGCGGGCAGACTGGCGGCGAGCACGAGCTGCGCGGGCGCCGACGGGGGCCACGTCACGTTCCGCGCCGTGAGGTCCACGCGCGGCAGGCCGACGCGCGTGGGCGCGGGCCCCCCGTCGTCGACGACGGTGGCGCTGCCGTTCTCGACGACGATCTCGCCGACCGCGATGGTGGGGCGCGGCGCGCGCGCCGTGCCGGCCGCCGGCGTCGACGACACGCCTGCCGGCTCCGGCACGCCCGCCGGCGGTGCCGAAGCGAAGCGGGCCGCCAGCGGGAATCCGCCCTGGCGGTCACGCTCGATGAGGGCATAGGGTTGCCGCAAGCGGAGCTGGTTGATCGTCACGCGCTCCGGCCACTGCGCGTCGAGACCCGTCGCGTCGATCCGACGGAGGGAGAGCAGTGTCCGGTCGCCCTCGACGAGGGTGAACCGACCGCCGCCCACGTCGCCGCGCACGCGTGCCGTCAGCGAGCCGGCGTAGGCGACGCTCGCCGTCACGCTCGCTCGCACCCGGCCGCCGAGCCCCCTCGCGGCGGGAACGTACGCGCCGAGCGGGGCGAGGTCCACGGCTCTGAACCGCACGCCCAGCTCCGCCGTCCAGGCGATCGCAGGGGGCGGGGCGGTGAGCTGCGCGGCCCCGTTCGCGTCCAGCTCGCCGCGGTCGCGGAAGCGCGCGCTCAGCTCGACGCGCGCGGGCCCGCGCACCGGCCACGTGAGACCCTCGCTGGTGACGC
>JACPIQ010000067.1 GCA_016188005.1 Candidatus Rokuibacteriota bacterium
CCCGGCACCTGGCGCAGGCACCGGCTCGCGGCCTGCAAAACGAAGTTGTTGCTGGTCTTCAGCTTGCGAGCCAGCGCGCAGGCGAAGAGGCTGGGGCAGTTCCAGCCCTCCGTGCCCTTGTTGACCAGGAGGATCACCCGGTGGGGAGCGGCCGGGTCGTTGAGCCGGTTGAAGGCGTCCACTTCCTCCTGCCTGGACTCCGACGTGTTGCGGAGGCAGACGGCCGGACTCTGGCCGACCCTGCCCATGGCAACGTCCACGGCCGGACGGAGCGCCTCCAGATCGTCAGTCTGCGGGAAGTAGATCGCCAGCTTCGCCGGCGCCCCATTCGGGAGGGACACCTCCCCATAATCCCGGAAGAAGTCCTCGATCACGTGGCTCACGTAGGCTTCGGCCCGTCCCTCGAAGTCGAAGGCCTGGATATTGCCCGAGACGTCCTTGAGGATGCCGTCGCGGATGCCCTCGGAGAGCCCATACCAGATCACCACGTCCTTGAGGGGCTGACGATTGAAGTACGGGGTGCCGGTGGTGTTCACGACAGCGACCACGTGGGTGCTCGCCGCCAGGTAGTCCACGGTCTTTCGGACCTTCTTCAGCTCGGCTTCGAGCGACTGGCCATAGGTGTGGTGGGCCTCGTCCGAGAAGACGGCCAGGTGAGGGAGCGAGCCGACAGCCTGGAGCCTGAGGTTGGCCACCTCGGCGCGGGCTTCGTCCTCCCGGCCTCGGGCGAACAGGTCCCCGAGGTCGCTCTTCCTCACCGTCTCCTTCTGGATCCGGATCTTCTCCGTGTTGGTCACCACCACGTTGAAGAGGCTGCCGCGGATGACGGGGATGTCCTTCTCGCCGTCTCGCGTGAAGGTGAGCTTGACCGACGCCGCGAATGGCTTGTGGAGCCGCGCCGGCAGGATCTTGGCGTAAGGCACCGCGGCCAGTTCGCGGAGCGATTCGATGATCGTCTTCCCGGGGGCGAACACGAGCGCATTCTGGACGAAGGGCCCGTCCGGGTACTCGAGGGCCATCGCGAACTCCGTCGCGAAGATGGCGCCGATCAGGATGGTCTTCCCGGCCCCCATGGCAAGCGCCAGGATGTAGCTCGGATAGTCGAGGGTCAGCGTCTCGCGCAGGCTTTCCAGGCGATGTTCGCGGACGAAGCCGTCGTCGGCTTTGATTCGCTTCCAGAGAGTGTCGAGCGACCGGCCGACGACGAGCGTCTCGATCTCCGGAGTGGTGAGCCCGAGCGCCTCGATCAGGTCAGCGGGGTCAGGGAAGAGTCGCTGGTACAGCGTGAAGACGTGCGGCGTGTCCTCGATCAGCCGGAGGTACCAGTAGGTCTCCAGTGCCCGGAGCTGTGGTCTCCGCAGAAACCTCAGCGCCCCCGACTCAGCGTCGCTGGCCCACTCGAAGATTTCGGCGATGGCGGGGTACTCGGCCGAAGGATAGCCATCTGTCCGCCACTTCTCTACTCGCTGAGCGAGAGCCTGGTCGAGATGGCGCATCCTGGGAGAATCTTACCTAACTCCGCGTCGGCCGTACCCGCTAATTGCCTCGTGCAGCGTCTCGAGCATCAGGGCTCGGCCATCACAGGCCCCACGGCCCGCGCGGAAGCGGGACCCGCAGCAGGGTGCTGAAGAGGTGGAAGGAGCCCCACGCGAGCCCCACCGCGAAGGCCGCAGCCGCCGGGAGGTGCCGGCGCTCCACCACCCGGAGCAGGAAGCCCAGCAGCAGGAGCATCGTCAGGCGATAGCCGAGCCGCTCGAGGGCCAGGGCCGCGAAGGGCGCAGGCGCCGAGGATGACGAGGGCGTGACGGGCCTCGCCCCAGCCCACCGCGGCGAGGGGCGCGGAGCGCCCGCCGCCCAGGGCGATCAGGACCCCCAGGACGAGGGCGATCAGCGCCAGCGCCACCGGCATGGCGGCGGGGCCGGGGTTGCGCCAGGCGCCGAGAGGCAGCGCGCGGCTCTCCCAGAGCACCAGGACAGCCAGCAGCGCCAGCGCCCCGCCGCCCACGCGATCAACTGTCAACACCGGCGGCTCGCCTCCTTCATGCAGATGTCTTCCTGCATCGCGAAGCCATGCTCGGCCATGTTCCTGAGCCTGAGCCACCCCTGCCGTCCCGCCCGCGTCTTGATCAGGACCCACCACATCATCTCCGGCCGGGCCCGCATGACACCGGCGACGCGCCCGTCGGCAGCCAGCGGCTCCCAGAAGGCTTCGAGCGTCATCAGCCGCCCGGCGTGCCAGAGATCGTACCGGCCCTCCCCGCGGTAGGAGAGGACGTGGACCCGGTCGCCCGGCCGGAGCGTGCGCCCCGCCGCCCCCTTGACGGGCGCTGTGACGGCGACGACGCCGAGCTTGACCGCGTGGACATTGCCGCGGACCGCCGTGAAGCGCTCGCCCGGGCGGACGGGGAAGGCCGGCTTCGAGGTGTCCCCCTCGGCGGCATACGCGGTCAGCCGCGACCGCGCCACCCACGTCCCGTATGCGCAGCTCTCGCTCGGGCAGACGTTGCGCGTGACGTGAGGAGCCCTGGGGCCGGTCCGGTCCGCGACACCCCCGGCGCTGGCCACGAGCAGCGCCAGCCACACCCAGGCGGTGAGACGGAGACGGCTAATAGGTCGCCCGCCCCCCGGACAGGTCGTGGACGGCGCCGGTGCTGAAGGAGCACTCGTCTGAGGCGAGCCAGGCGACGAGCACCGCCACTTCCTCCGGCCGCCCCACGCGCCCCATGGGGATCTTGGAGACGAGAAGATCCACCGTGCTCTTCTCCATCTGCTTGAGCAGCTCGGTGCCGATGACGGCCGGCGCCACGGCGTGCACCAGGATGCCGCGCGTGGCCAGCTCCTTGGCCAGGGCCTTGGTGAGGCCGATCACCCCGGCCTTGGCGCTGGAGTATGGCACCAGCGTCGGGTTGCCTTCCTTCCCCGCGATGGAGGCGATGTTGATGATGCGCCCGGTCCCCTGCGGCAGCATCGCCTTGACCGCCGCCCGGCAGCAGAAGAAGACGCTCGTGAGGTCCACCTCGATCACCCGGCGCCAATCCTCGTCGGTGAGCTCCCAGATGGGGAAGGAGCGCCCGGTGATCCCGGCGTTGTTGACCAGGATGTCGAGCCGCCCCCAGCGGCCCAGTACCCGGGCCACCGCCTTCTCCACCTCCGCGGCCCGCGTCACGTCCGCCGCGACGGCAATGGCCTGTCCGCCCACCGCGCGCGCCGCGGCCTCCGCGGCCTCGCGGTCGAGGTCCAGCAGGGCGACGCGCGCACCGTCGGCGGCAAGGCGCCGCGCGATGGCGAGCCCGATGCCGCGCGCGGCACCCGTGACGAGCGCGGTCCTGTCAGTCAAGGACACCGTGGGCCTCCTCCTGCGGCCGGCTCGAGGCGCCGGCGTCGCGGTGATGGTTGAGGGGACGGTCCGGCCCACCCCCTCATGCCAGGGCCTTGCCGGGGGTCTCGGCGCGCTCGGCCGGAGCCTGCGCCCAGGCCTGAGTCCGCCCCGTCACCCCGCGCATCGCGAGCCAGTAGAGGAAGCGGACGCAGAGCCCGATGGCGATGATGAGCACGGACATGGCCGCCGCCTGCGCGGTGTCGCCCGCATCGTCCATGAGGAGGACGGCGACCGCCGCCATCTCGGTGCCCGGGGCCACGAGGAAGACCAGCGCCGACAGCGTCACCATGGCATTGAGGAAGAAGTACATGCTGACGGCGACGATCGAGGGCAGCGCGATGGGCACGGTGACGCGCCAGAAGGTCCGGTAGAACGGCACGCCCAGCGAGGCGGAGACGTTCTCGAACTCGGCGTCCATCTGCTTGAGCGAGGTGGTGGCCGTGAGGAAACCCACCGTGAAGAAGTGGATCACGTTGGAGATCACCAGGATCGCCAGCGTTCCGTACAGCCGGTTGAGCACGCTGTCCGGCGCGTTGAAGGTGAAGATGTAGGCGAGGCCCAGGACCATGCCCGGGATGGACACGGGGAGCATGGAGAGGAGGTAGAGGGGCCCGCTGGCCACCGTCCGGCACTTCTCCACGACGTAGGCGCCGACGAAGGTGGCCACGGTCCCCGCCACGGCCGAGAGCGCCGAGACGTAGACGCTGTTGAGCAGCGGGCGGTAGCCGCCGACGGTGTCGAAGGCGTAGTGCTTGAGGGTCAGCCCGAAGTTGTACGGCCAGCGGTGGACCAGCGAGGACACCAGGATCACGAGATAGATGCCGGCGATCACGCCCGCGATCACCGCGCAGTAGGCCAGCAGCCCCCAGTCCAGCCAGCGGTTCGGCACGGGCTGGAGCGGCCGCGACGAGGCCGTGACCAGCGAGTAGCTGCGCCGCTGGATGAGCCGGTCCACGAAGAAGGCCACGAGGGCCGGCACCAGCAACACCACCGACACCGTCGCCCCCATCGTGAAGTTCTGCTGGCCCGACACCTGGTTGTAGATCTCCGTGGCCATCACCGAGAACTTCCCCCCGATCACCTTGGGGATGCCGAAGTCCGTGATCACGGTGGTGAAGACGACGAAGCAGGCGCCCACCAGGCCGTACTTCACGCCCGGCAGCGTCACCGTGCGGAAGGTCTTGAACGCCGAGGCGCCCAGGGTCTTCGCCGCGTCGTAGAGCCGGGCGTCGGTCGCCGACAGCGCGGCCACGAGGATCAGGAGCGCGTGAGGGAAGCAGTAGAACACCTCGGCGAAGATGATGCCCTTGGCGCCGTAGATGCCAACGTTGATGTCGGTGAGGCGCGTGAAGATCCCGTTGTTCCCGAAGGCGTACACGAAGGCGATGCTCTGGACCAGCGAGGGGGCGAAGATCGGCAGCATGGCCACCACGCGGAAGAGCCCCTTGGCGGGCATCCAGGTCCGGGTCAGCGCGTACGCGTACACGAAGGCCAGCGCCACGGTGAGCACCATGGCGGCGGCGGAGACGGAGAGGCTGTTGGTCACCGAGGCGGCGATGGCGGGCGTGCCGAAGTAGCGCACGTAGTTCGCGAGCCCCACCCAGTGGCCGGCGTTGTCGAGCAGGCTGCGCCAGAGCATCTTCGCCATGGGGAGCACGATGAAGAGGTAGAGGACGGCGGCGAAGGCCGCCACCAGCGCGTAGCGGACCACGTCCTCGCGACCCAGCCGGTGGCGGACGGTGCGGTCGGGAATGGCCGCGGCGAGGTCGGCAGGCGTGACGGCCATGGCGTCAGCCGCGCGCCGGGAAGACCCGGAGGGCGTCCGCCCGGAGCGCCAGTGGCAGCTCGGACCCCTCGGTCACGCCCAGCTCGGCAAAGGCATTGGCCGCGACGTCGCACTCGAGCGTGGCCTCCCCGTCGCCGGACAGCAGGAGGCTCAGCCGCGTGAACGGCCCCAGGAACTGCACGCCTCGGATGCGGGTGAGCATCCCGTTCTCGCCCGTGCGGGCGGCCGGGCCCACGACGATCTCCTCGGGCCGGATCGCGAGCATCACCGGGGTGCCCTCCGGCAGCCGCTCGCCGGGCAGGTGGCGGAGCTCGAGGGCCCCCAGCCGCGCCCAGCCGGGGCGCGAGGCAGCGGTGGCGGAGATGAAGTTCATCTGCCCCACGAAGCGGGCCACGAAGGGCGAGCGGGGCCGGGTGTAGACTTCGTGCGGCGGCCCCACCTGCTCCACCACCCCATGGTTCATGACCACGATGCGGTCGGCCATGGCCAGGGCCTCCTCCTGGTCGTGCGTCACCATGATGGTGGTGACGCCGAGGCGCCGCTGGAGCGCGCGGATCTCGTGGCGCAGCGACTGGCGCACGCGCGCGTCGAGGGCCGAGAGGGGCTCGTCCAGCAGGAGGAGCGCGGGGGACGGGGCCAGCGCCCGCGCCAGGGCCACCCGCTGCTGCTCCCCGCCGGAGAGCTGCGAGGGGTACTTCTGCTTGTGCCGGGTGAGCCCCACGAGCCCGAGCAGCTCGTCCACCCGGCGCTCGATCTCCGCCCGGGCGACCTTCCGGGTCTCGAGCCCGTAGCCGACGTTGCGCGCCACGGTCAGGTTGGGAAAGAGCGCGTAGGACTGGAAGACGATCCCGTAGTTGCGCTCGCTGGGGGGCAGCGCCGACACGTCCCGCCCGGACATCGTCACCACGCCCGCGTTCTGGCGCTCGAGTCCCGCGCTGATCCGGAGGAGAGGCGTCTTGCCGCAGCCGCTGGGCCCGAGGAAGCAGACGAACTCACCGGGACGGATGGCCAGCGTGACATCACGGAGCGCGACGAAGGCGCCGAACTTCTTGGCGATGCCCTCGAGGGCGACGGCGGCGGGCCGGGCCGCGGGCTCGGTCATGCGCCAGGGCCCGTCGCGTCCCCCCCGGGAAGCGCGTCGGCGTGACGGGCGGAGGCCACCACGCGGAGGATCCCCGCGCCGTACCGCTGGGCCTTGTGCGGGCCCATCCCGTGGGCGAGCTGCAGCTCCGCGGCGTCTCGCGGGCGCAGGAGCGCGATGTCCCGGAGGGTCCTGTCGCTGGCGACGATGAACGGGGCGATTCCCTCCTCCCGCGCCACCTGGAGCCGATGGCGCCTGAGCGCCTCGAACAGCGCGAGAGTGGCGCCGTCCGGCTCGGCGGGGGTGGCGCCCTTCGCGGGAGCGGCGCGCCGCCCGGGCGCGGCGGGACCCGTGCCGGCCGGCGGCAGCAGCAGGCGCGCGGGGCGCCGCCCCAGCATCACCGCGCGCCCTTCGTCGGTGAGCACGACCACGGGCCTGTCGCCGCCGCTGAAGCTCACCCACCCCGCCGTGACACAGCGGCGCAGGAGCTTCACCAGCCACGCCTCCCCGTGATCGCCGAGGATGCCGAACGTGGATAGCCGGGTGAGCCCCGCGCGCTCGAGCCGCGGATCGGCCTCGCCGCGGACCAGCTTGACAGCGGTCTGGAGACCGAAGCGCCCGTGCACGCGGGCCACGCCGCTGAGCGCCTTGCGCACGAGCAGGGTCACGGTCTCGGGGTCGTGACGCTCTCCGTCCCCCGCGTCCAGCGCGCGGCAGTTGTCGCAGCGCCCGCATCCCTGCAGCGTCTCGGCCTCGTCGCCGAAGTAGCGGAGAATGGCGTCGTGACGGCAGCTCCCCCCCTCGACCCAGCGGATCAGCTCGAGGAAGAGGCCCCACTTGTGCTCGAGGA
Organism: Candidatus Rokuibacteriota bacterium; assembly: GCA_016188005.1. Taxonomy (NCBI): domain Bacteria; phylum Candidatus Rokuibacteriota; species Candidatus Rokuibacteriota bacterium. The sequence continues at coordinate 7,097 of JACPIQ010000067.1, forward strand.
TGGCCGCATCGGGCGGGCGCCCGTCGGCGCCCCGCTCGAGGAGCGCGCGGCGCAGCGGCAGGTCACGCGCGGAGGTGAGCAGCAGCCCCACCGCGTCCGCCCCGTCCCGTCCCGCGCGCCCGACCTCCTGGTAGTACGCGTCGAGGGAGGCCGGCGCGCCCAGGTGGACGACGGCGCGCACGTCGGCGCGATCGATGCCCATGCCGAAGGCGTTGGTCGCGACCATGATCTCGCACCGGCCGCCGGCGAACTCGCGCTGCACCCGCTCTCGCCGGGCTCCGTCGAGGCCGGCATGGTAGGCCTGCGCGCCCCACCCGCGCGCCGCGAGCCGAGCGGCCTCCTCCTCCGCCAGCTTGCGCGTGGGCGTGTAGACGATGGCCGTCCCCCGCCCGCTCCCGGGCGCCCCGAGCACCTCGGCCAGGAGAGCGTCCACCTGCCGGTCCCGGTGGCGGCGGCTGTCCACCTCGACGGCCCTGAGCGCCAGGTTGGGCCGGGAGAAGCCACGCACCATCTGCGGGGTGTCAGGGGGCAGCCCCAGCCGCGCCAGGATCTCGTCGCGGACGATCGGGGTGGCGGTGGCGGTGCAGGCCAGCATGCGGGCGCGCGGGAGATCGGCGAGGAGCCCGCCGATCTCCAGGTACTCGGGCCTGAAGTCGTGTCCCCACTCGCTGATGCAGTGGGCCTCGTCCACCGCCACGAGCGGGCAGTCGAGATCCCGCACCAGGCCACGAAAGCCGGGGAGGGTCAGCCGCTCGGGGGCGACGTAGACGAGCTTGAAGGCGCCCGCCGCCACGCGGGCCATCCGCTGGCGGACCTCGGCGGGCTCCAGGGCCGAGGCGAGGAAGGTCGCGGGCACGCCCCGCTCCCCGAGCCCCCGGACCTGGTCCTGCATGAGCGAGACGAGCGGGGAAACGACGAGCGTGGTGCCGGCGAGCAGGCTGGCGGGGAGCTGATAGGTGAGGCTCTTGCCGCCGCCGGTGGGCGCCACCAGCAGGAGCCGTCTCCGTTCGAGCAGCGTCTCCACCGCCTCGCGCTGCCCGGGACGGAAGGCGGCGTAGCCCAGCCGGCGGAGGGCGTCATCGAGGCGCTGGGCCGTCAGGGGCGCTGCACTCGTGGGAGCCGTTGAACGTGACCGCCGCGATGCCGACCGAGCTACTTGGCGTACCGCTTCTGCCACTCGGCGAGGATGCGGTCGCGGTTCTTGGCCGACCAGTCGAAATCGTTGGGGTAGACCACCTTGCTGATGTCCTTCGGAAGGCCCTCCGGCACGGGGAAGCCCGCCACGCCCACCGCGGCGAAGTACTTGGCGTACAGCCCCATGGCCTCGTTCGTGATCGCCCAGTCGAGGAACTGCTTGGCGGCCGGGTTCTTGGCCCCCTTCCGGGTCAGGCTGTTGGCCTCCATCTCGTAGCCGGACCCCTCCTTGGGCAACACCATCACCACCGGAGCGCCCTTCTTCTTCATCTCCAGCGCCACGTACTCGAAGGACACGCCGATGGCGCGCTCGCCGGCCGCAGCGTCCTTGCAGGGCTTCGAGCCCGACTTGGTGTACTCCGCCATGTTCGGGTGGACCGCGTCCAGGTACTTCCACCCCTCGGTCTCGCCCATGCGCTGCAGGATGGAGGCGACCGAGAGATAGCCCGTGCCCGAGCTGGCGGGGTTGGGCATCACCACCTGGCCCTTGTAGACCGGCTTCGCGAGATCGGCCCATGAGGTGGGCGCCGGCAGGTTGTGCTTCTTCGCCACCTCGGTGTTGAAGCAGAAGGCGGACATGAAGATGTCGATGCCGACCCAGGCGGGCGGATTGGCCTTGTCGCGGAAGAGCGGCTGGATGCGCTCGAGCCCCTTGGGCGCGTAGGGCGCGAGCAGCCCCGCGTTCTTGAAGATCAGCTGGTTGGTGGCGGCGACGCCCCAGATGACGTCGGCCTGCATGTTGTCCTTTTCGGCCATGAACCGAGCCGAGATATCGCCCGTGGAGAAGCGCAGGATCTTGAGCTCGATGTTGGGCAGCGACTTGTTGATGGCCTTCATGTACTCGGTGATCTGCTCGTTCTCGATGGCCGTGTAGACCACGACCACGTCCTTCGCGGCGGCCGGCCCCGCGAGGGGAGCGGCCGCGAGCGTCACAGCGACGAGGGCGAGGGCCAGAACCCTGGGGGTGCCTCTCAGCATAAGAGCCTCCTTGGCGTGAGCGTCGTTGGACCCGGACGATGTCCTGCCGCTCGACCCTAACACGACACCCCCCTACTGGGCCATGAAGCCGCCGTCCACGACCATGTCGGCGCCCGTCATGAAGGACGACTCGTCGGAAGCCAGGAAGAGCGCCGCGTAGGCGATCTCCCGGGGCTGGCCGATGCGCCCCAGGGGGATCCCGCTCCTGAACTCCGCCCGCAGCTCGTCGGTGAGGTAGGGCGCTTGCAGCGGCGTCTCGACGATGCCGGGGTGAATGATGTTGCAGCGGATCCGGTCGCGCGCGAACTGGATGGCCAGCGACTTGTTCAGCGAAATGAGGGCGCCCTTGGCTGCCGTGTAGGCGTCCTGGGCCCGGGTGAAGCCGGCCAGCGCCGACACCGACCCCACCAGGATGATGGACCCGCCCCCGGCGCGCCGCAGATGCGGGATCCCATGCTTGGTGACCCAGACCACCGACTTGAGGTTGATGGCCATGACACGGTCCCACTGGGCGCCGTCCGTCTCGAGCACCGAGCGGTCCCTGTCCTTCCACAGGACCCCGGCGTTGTTGTAGAGGACGTGGAGCGCACCGAAGGCCCGCACCCCCTCCTGCACCATCCGCCTCACATCCTCCTCCGCGGCGACGTCCCCCACCGCGGCCACGGCCTCGCCGCCGCCCGCCTTCACCAGCGCCACCGTCTCGGCCGCCGCGGCGGCGTTGATGTCGCAGACGACGATGCGCGCGCCCTCCTCCCCGAAGAGCACGGAGGCCTCGCGCCCCATGCCCATCCCCGCGCCGGTGATCAGCGCGATCTTGCCCTTGAGCCGATTCGGCATGTCAGCGGTTCTCCGTCGGGCGACGGCCCTGACTTGATCCACGATCGTCGCCAGCGACGACCTCAGGTGCGAAACTCGATCACGAGCTTCATGTCGCCGTCGCGGCGCTCCCAGGACGCGAGCTCGAAGCCGGGCAGCGGCTCCATCTCCATGCCCACCGTCAGTCGGCCACACGCCTCTCGTCTGGTGCGCGGGGCAGCGCTGGCGCCGGCGAGAGATCCACACACGACTCCTCCGACCCGGCGGCGCCGCAATCTTAGCGGGGATTGCCACAGGGAGCAAGTAGGGCGAGCCTGGGCCACGAGGGCCCCGTGCCCCCACCCGATCGGGGAGAAGGGTCCAGAGGGGAGAAGCTGCTCCGGGAGTCTCGCCGCCGCGGCGGGATCAGTGGGCGGAGCTGAGGGCGCTGCGCGACGAGGCCCCGCTCGAGGGAGGCGGGACCGTTAGACGAACCACCTGGCGCGGACCGCGCGCACCCCGAGCACGAGCAGACCCGCGCCCAGCTCTGCCGGAGGGCCGCGTGAGGCCCACCGGGCTCGCCCGCCGGGAACGCGAGGCCCGTAGAGGCGCTCAGAGCGCTCTTGAGGAGGGGGGGCGCTATGTCGGTATCCCCCAGAATCCTCCTCATCCGGCGCACCGGCCGGTAACCATCAACCCGGTGTCCACGAAACCGGTGGCGGAACCGCTACAACTACTACTACAACTACTTCAGTGCAAACCGCTTCCTGAAAGCAACCAGCCCTGCAAGGCAGGAACCGAACAGAAGCAACGTTCCAGGCTCGGGTACAGCAGCTACAGAAGATGTCTCCCACTCAGCGATGCCGTCAATGTTACCCGAAGGCCAAGGAGTATAAACATCGTTCCAAAACCCGCCAGCCCAGCCCATTACAGCCCAGTCCTCTCCTACCCCAGAATCGTTCGGTTCCCCCGACCCCCAGAAGGTATAGCTTACTGGTTCACCGCTAATCCACTTCCAAGTGCCTTCCGTTGCAGCATCATTAAAGCCGATCCAGTACGTAAGACCAAATTGGCCAGACACCCATATATTCTCAGCTACGTCGTTGATAGTAACCAAGTGCCCACCAAGCAGCACAGCGTTGGATTCGGCAACGTACCAATCGCCAGTAGGACCGTCAGAAACCAAGTCATACCAGTGACCGGTGGCTGGATTATACTTCGGGATGGCAAAAGCACCCTCTGCCATGATCAGCCACATTCCCGTCGCTACCAGTAGTACTGAAAGCTTTTTCATTTCCGATCTCCTCGTCCATTGTTGGTGGTTTGATACTGCCTTTGCTGCTCAGACATTCTTAATTCTCTGGGCGCAAGGGACGGTGACGGGGGCCATGGACGGGGGACCGCCGCCGGAGGAGGCCAAAGTTGGCTACGCTCTGGGTTAGCGCTTGAGTCGGCGGGCCGCGCGGCGCGCGCCGAACAACAGCAACCCCGCCGCCAGAGCCCACATCGTGCCGGGTCCCGGAACCGTCCCCGGAACCGTCTCGTTCAGCGTCCGGTAGTCGAATCCAGAGCCCGTCGTGAGGTCGTAGCCCGACAACTCGGTCGTCCCGGAATAGACGTGAAATCCGGTCAGGTCGAGGCTGTCCCAGGAGTTCACCCACTGCGTTCCGGAGGCGCCGGCGCCCGTCCCTGCCGAGAGACTGACTGCGATTTCGAACGGCGAGTTGAAAGGGAATGACTGAGTGTACTCACCCGGCACCCCTACGCTGTGCACGCCGCTCGGCAGTGGCTGAAACGGATCGTAATTGATCCGGCATCCAGTGTCGATCCTGCACTCCACGATGGCTAGAGTCGGCCCGCCTCGAACCCCGGCTTGGGCGAACAGGTTGGAACCCCATTCGAAGTCGTACCCCACTGCCAACGTGAACGGGATGACGAGTCGGCCCCATTCACCCGCCGGGCCGCTGATCGTCAAATCGTCAAAGAACCAGGCGGAAGCGCTGCCGCCGGTGGCGCTGTGACCATGATCAATGGCCGTAGCCGTGAAATACGCTCCCAGGCTACCGTAACTGGCTCGCGCGCCCAGGGCTCCGGACCCGTTGTTCGATGGGGGACTGGTCCACGCCGTCTCGGCGCTGAGAGGGCTGCCGGCCTGGCAGGTTCTTGGCATGGGTTGGACGGGTTCGTCGAAGATCAGACCTTCCAGACACACGGCGGTGCTCGCAAACGACGGGGGCGCAAGCGCCAATGCGAGCGCGATCCCAGCGGCTCCGAGGACGAGGGCGGGAAGGCTCGAGAGCACCACGGCAGCACGCCGGTTCATAGGTAGCAAGACCCGCTTTTTCATGATCCTTCGCCTCCCTGAGCGTGAGCCCGGTTTTCGATGGCCTTGGCGTCACTCAGTTTGCTGGGGCGTGATGCAGGCACGCAGGGCCAGAGCAGTCTGTTCACCATGATGCGCCCCCTTGTTCCTGGTCTTATCTCCTGAGAGAGGGGCCTGGGCACTCCTGTGCGTATCCGCTTGCCTCGGCGCGCCGGGCCCAGCGGCGACGCCATTGATCCCCTGGGTAGGCCCCATACCATGTGCCACTGGATCTGGGACAAAGGAAATCATGAGGTTCTGGTACCGGCGGCAGCCGTCCTGCGCCATCGTGAGATCTTTCTCGATACCGACACAGCGACAGTAGGCCGTTTTGCTGAGCCAGGCTGAGCCTGCCAGCTCACCCCACGTCGGCGGTCTTTCCATCCTCTGATGGACGCGGGGGCGACCGGCCGCCTGCGGGGCCTTCACCTCGCAGCCTCGCGCCGCGGGAGCATCTGCCAGCGGCCGAGGAGCGCGGCGCGCTCCTCGGCCAGCCCGCGGTACGCCCAGAGGATCTCGCTGCCGATCGCCCCGGCGGCATGGAGGGCCTCGACCGCGGCGTCCAGCTCCGCCGGCCGGGCCATCCACCTGCCGAGGCGAGCCTGCGCGTCCGCATCCCCGGCCTCGGCCATCTCGGCCAGCGTGATCGCGCCCCTGATCGCCCCCGACACCTCGCTGAAGGAGAGATGCGCGGGCACGACCCACCCCCGCTCCGGGACCCCAAGCACCTCGCAGAGCCGCCCGAGGTAGTCCCGCGTGCTCGCCGCCAGCCTCGCCGCCTGATGGAGCGAGAGGTCAGGAAGCTCGTCGTGCCCGGTCGATTGGCCCACGAGCTCCCAGTCGAGCAACCAGGGTGCCAGCTGGACGCCACCGGAAGCGCAAGCACGGCCGGCATTTGGGACGCAGCCCGCGAGGCGGCCACGGTGGTGCCCGGCTGGTGCCCAGCCGCTGCCGCATGGGCACCACTTCGCGGTCGCACCGCCCGAGACCCCGGGAACTCGAGCGGGCCCGGTCGCGGCTCGGGCCGCCGGATTCCCGCGACTCTCCGCTTGCTGTCATCGAGCGCCCCATTGTGTAATACCCATGACCGGTCGTCCTTTGCCCGTGGTTCTGTTCCTCCCTGGGAACGGCCCGCGGCCCCGCGATGCGTCAGAGCGGTCGTTCGGTGGAGACTGGCATGAGGCGATGAGCACGGATCACCTGGCAGAGCTGATCGGTGAGAGCCCGGTGCTGGCCGCGCTCCGCGATCGTGTGCGCCGCATGATCGCGCGTCAGGCGACGGCCCCGCGGCCCCGTCCCATTCTGATCGTCGGCGAGACCGGCACGGGCAAGGGCCTCCTGGCCCAGGCGATCCACAGGAGCGGGCCGCGGGCCGGGGCGCCCTTCGTCCCCGTCAACTGCGCGGCCATCCCCGAGTCCCTGTTCGAGGCCGAGCTGTTCGGCTTCGAGCGGGGGGCCTTCACCGACGCCCGCCAGGCCAAGGCGGGGCTCCTGGAGACGGCCCACCGCGGCACGCTGTTCCTCGACGAGGTGGGGCTCATGCCCGGCGCGCTGCAGGGCAAGCTCCTCGATGCCCTGGAGACCGGCGCGGTCCGCCGCCTGGGAAGCACGCGGACTCAGAACGTGGACGTCTGGCTCCTGGCGGCAACCAACCTCGACCTGGTCGGTGCCGTGCGGGCGGGGCGCTTCCGCGAGGACCTCTACCACCGGCTGGCCGTCCTGACGGTGCGCCTGCCGCCGCTCCGCGAGCGCGACGGCGACGCGGTGCTGCTCGCCGAGCGGTTCCTCGGCGAGGCCTGCGCCACGGCCGGGGCCGGCGCGAAGCGCCTCTCCGCCGACGCGCGCGACGCCCTCCGGCGCTACCCGTGGCCCGGCAACGTGCGCGAGCTGCGCAACGTGATGGACCGGGTCGCGGCGCTGGCCGAGGGAGCCCTCGTGACCCCGTCCGACCTCGCCCTGACGCCCGACCCGCTCTCGTCGGCAGAGCCCCTGCCGGCGCCTCGACGGCGTCCGGAGCCTTCCCCGCGCCCGGCGACGTCCCACGCCCCGGACAGTGGCGACGCGACGACGCTGGCCCGCGCGCTCGAGGAGACCGGCTGGAACCTCTCTCGGACCGCCGCGCGGCTCGGGATCTCGCGGCACACCCTCCGGTACCGGATCGAGCTCAACCGCCTCCGGCGCACTCCCGCCGACGCGCCGCCTGGGCCGCCGCCACCCGCTGGGCCCACCAACCTCCCGCGCCCGCTCACCCGCTTCGTGGGGCGCACGCGCGAGCTGGATCAGGTGCAGCGGCTGGCCCGTGCGAGCCGCCTGCTCACCCTCACGGGCGCAGGCGGCGCCGGGAAGACCCGGCTCGCGCTGGAGTCGGCTGGCCGGCTCCTCGCGGAGTTTCCCGACGGCGCGTGGCTGGTCGAGCTGGGCACCCTCGCGGATCCGGCGCTCGTGCCGCGCGCCGTGGCGGCGGCACTGAGAGTGCGGGATGAGGCCGCCGGATCGCCCATTGACACCCTGGCAGAGGCGCTCCGCGACAAGCGGCTCCTCCTGGTGCTGGACAACTGCGAGCACCTGGTCGGGGCGTGCGCGGAGATGGCCGCGATGCTGCTCGAGGCGGGCCCCGGGGTGCGCATCCTGGCCACGAGCCGACAGCCCCTCGACGTCCCGGGTGAGGTGATCTGGCGGGTGCCAAGCCTGGCACTGCCGCCCCCGGACCGGCTACCGCCGCTCGACGAGCTGGCGCACTCGGAGGCGGTGGAGCTGTTCCTCGACCGCGCCGGCCACGTGCAGCCCGGCTTCAGCGTGACGGCCGAGAACGCCCTGGCCGTCGCCCAGATCTGCTATCGCCTCGACGGGATGCCGCTCGCGATCGAGATGGCCGCCGCGTCCCTCCGGGTCCTGGCCGTGGAGCAGATCAACGCCCGGCTCCACGACCGGTTCCGCCTCCTCGCCGGACGGAGCCGCAACGATGTGCCGCGCCAGCACACGCTGCGCGCGACCATGGAGTGGAGCCACGATCTCCTCTCGCCTGATGAGCGCTGCCTCCTGGCGCGGCTCGGGGTGTTCGCCGGGCCGTTCTCGCTGGAGGCCGCCGAGGGTGTGTGCGCGGGCGACGGGATCGAGCCGTCGGGCCTCCTGGAGGTCCTGACCCGGCTCGTGGACCAGTCGCTGGTGAGCGTCAGTGTCGCGCGCGGGGAGGCGCGCTACCGCCTGCTGGAGACGGTCCGCGCCTACGCCCGCGAGAAGCTCGGCGCCTCGGGGGAGGAGCGAGCACTCCGCGCCAGGCACCAGCAGTGGTACCGGGCCGCCGCGGCGCTCGCCCACCGGATGTTCGAGGAGGGGGCGCCGGAGGCCGGGCGGCTCGCCGTGCTGGAGCGGCTGGAGGCCGAGCACGCCGATGTCCTCGCGGCGCTCGCGTGGCGGGACGCCGAGCGGGAGGACGCGGAGGGGCGGCTCCGGCTCGGCGGCGCGCTGTGGCGGTTCTGGCTCTTCACCGGGCGCCGCGGCGAGGGCCGCGAGTGCCTCGAGCGGGTGCTGGCGGAGACTCCACCCGGAGTCTCCGCGGCGCGCGCCGACGCGCTCACCGCTGCCGGGATGCTGGCTCGCGCCCAGGGGGACTACGCGGGCGCGGCAGCCCACCATGAGACGGCACTGGCGATGCGGCAGGCCCTGGGGGACCCGCGCGAGGTCGCCCTCTCCCTCGGGAACCTGGCCGTGGTCGCCCACGACCGGGGCGAGTACGAGCGCGCAACAGCGCTCCTGGAGGAGGCCCTCCCGCTCCTGGCCGAGCCAGGCAGCCGCTTCCGCCGGGCCATCGCGCTCAACAACCTCGGGCGCACCGCGCGATTCCGGGGCGACTTTGCCCGGGCGACGAATCTCACCGAGGAGGGCCTGCGGCTGTTCCGGGACATGGGCCACCGCTACGGGATCGCGGCCGCGCTCCACGGGCTGGCCGACCTCGCGCAGTGTGAAGGCGATCTGGAGCGGTCGGCGACCCTTTACGAGGAAAGCCTCGCGCTCAGGCGGGCCGTGGGGCATCAGCCGGGCATCGCCATCTCCCTGAACGGCCTCGGCGCCCTGGCGCGGCGCCAGGGCGACCTCGCGCGCGCCTCCCGGCTCTGCGACGAGAGCCTGGTCCTCCGCCGGGCGCTCGGGGACCGGCGCGGCGTCGCGGTGAGCCTCGGAAGCCTGGCGCGCATCGCGCGCGACGAGGGCGACCTGTCACGGGCGGGCGCGCTCTGCGGGGAGAGCCTGGACCTGCACCGGGGCCTGGCGAACCCGGTGGGCATGGCGGCCGGGCTCGAGACGATGGCAGCGGTGGCGGCCGACCGCGGGGAGCCGATCCGGGCGGCGTGGCTCCTCGGCGCGGCGACGGCGCTCAGGGAAACCATCGGCGCGCCCTTGTCCCCGAGCGCGCGTCAGGAGCGCGACGGCGACGCGGCCCGCGCCCGCGCGGCGTGCGGCGACGTGGCCTTCGCCTCGGCCTGGGACCAGGGTCGGGGAGCGCCGCTGGAGCGGGCCATCGCCGTGGCGCGGGGCCGGGATGCCGGTATCGGCCCGGCCGGCGGCTGAACAGCGCCAGACCGCCTGCCCGAGCAGATCTTGATCTGATCTACGGTCGTCGCAAGCGACGACCTTCGTGAGGTGGCTCCGCGTTATCTATATGCGCTCGAACAGGCGGAGCAGTTCCCAGTCGGTGACGGACTGGTCGAAGGCCTGCTGCTCGAGCCGTCCGTGGTGGAGGTAGTGCTCGACGACCCGGGCCCCGAAGGCCTCGCGCGCGACGCGGGAGCCGGCCAGCTGGTCCAGCGCCTCCCGGAGCGTCTTCGGCACCTGGGCCAGCTCCGTGTCCTCGTAGGCGTTGCCCTCGTACGGCTTCGGCGGCTTGAGCTTCCGGGCGATGCCGTGAAGCCCCGCGGCGATGGTCGCGGCGAAGGCCAGGTAGGGGTTGGCGTCGGCCCCCGGGATGCGGTTCTCCAGCCGGAAGCTCGCCCCCTCGCCGCAGAGCCGGAAACCGCAGGTCCGGTTGTCCCAGCCGCAGGCGATGCGGGTCGGGGCGAAGGAGCCGGCCTGGTAGCGCTTGTAGGAGTTGACCGTGGGCGCGTAGAAGTACGCCAGCTCCCGCGCCATGGCCAGCTGCCCTGCGAGCCAGTGCTGGAAGAGCGGCGTGCCCTGGCGCGAGCCCTTCAGCGCGAAGAGGCTCCGCCGGCCGCTCCGATCCCAGAGCGAGGAGTGCAGGTGACAGGACGACCCCGCGGCGCCCATGTCGTACTTCGCCATGAAGGTCACCGACGAGCCCTGCTGCCAGGCGATCTCCTTGACGCCGTGCTTGTAGAGCACGTGGCGGTCCGCCATCTCGAGCGCCTCGGCGTAGCGGAGGTTGATCTCCTCCTGCCCGCGCCCCCACTCGCCCTTGGAGAACTCCACGGGGACGCCCGCCGCCTCCATGTGGTTGCGGATGGTCCGCACCAGCCCCTCCTCCCTGGAGGTCTGCAGGATGTGGTAGTCCTCGAGGTAGCCGGAGACGGGCGTGAGGCCGTGGTACCGCCTGGCGCGGGCCTCGTCGAAGGACTCGCGAAAGAGGTAGAGCTCCAGCTCCGAGGCCGTCTTCACCACATAGCCTGCCCGGGCGGCGCGCTCCACCTGCCGCCTGAGCACCCAGCGCGGCGCCTCCTCGATCGGCTCGCCCTCCTCGGTGTAGACGTCGCAGAAGACCAGCGCCGTCTTCGGCAGCCAGGGGACGAGACGCCAGGTGCGCAGGTCAGGCACGAGCTTCATGTCGCCGTAGCCGCGCTCCCACGACGTGAGCTTGAAGCCGGGCAGCGGCTCCATCTCCATGTCCACCGTGAAGAGGTAGATGCAGGCATGGACGCCGTCCGACAGCACATGGTCGAGGAAGTAGCGCCCGACCACCCGCTTGCCCAGGAGGCGGCCGAGCCCGTCGGGAAAAACGGCGAGGACGGTGTCCACCTCGCCCTTCCGGATCAGCGGCTCGAGCCCCTGCGGGTCCACGGCGTCGGCCACGCGTTTCTCCTCTCCGTGTACGGGGAGCGCCGGAGCCGGCCACAGGTGAGCATCCGGAGCCGCCGGCTCAGAGGCGCCGCAATCTTAGCGGGGATTGCCAGAGGGAGCAAGCGGGGGCGCTCGCAGACGCGGAAGGCGTACGTGCGAGGGCCTGGGTCAGGTGCGGTTGAGCGCCACGTCGAAGACGTCGAAGTTCCGGAGCCGCGCGTCCGCGTCGAGCCCTGGTGTCGGTCGGTTCAGGAGCATCGGCACCGTCCGCTCGGAGAGCCCGCCGTGGGAGCGGAGCGGCACGTCGAGGCCGGAGAGGTCATGTCTGTCCTGGCTCGTGCCGATCACGGTGTCCCGGCTGGAGATCGCCACCACGTCCCCCATGCGGTCCCCCGGAAGCTCGAAGCGGCGGCAGGCCTCCGCGCGGTCCAGGACGCACTCCATCCCGGGCAGCGCCCTCATCCGCTCCATCACCCCGGCGGCCTCGACGCCCGGCGGCAGGTAAACGGTGGCGAAGGAGCCCAGCGCGCCGTGGTGGACGACATAGGGATCCGTGATGGGCAGGATCACGCGGGCGCGGCCGGCCCCGAGCCAGCGGTCCAGCAGGCCCTGGAGGTAGATCACCTTCGGCGCGCCGTCGGCGTCGGTCTTGGCGTTCATCCCGTGGTCCGCCGTGAGCGCCACGGTGGCGCCGAGTCCGTCCAGGCGCGCCAGATAGCCGTCCAGCATGCCGTAGAACCGGTTGGCCTCCGCCGTGCCCGGGGCGTGCTTGTGCTGGACGTAGTCCGTGGTGGAGAGATAGAGGATGTCGGGCGTCCGGGACTCCGTGAGCCTCACACCCGCGGCGAGGACGAACTCCGACAGCTCGGCGCTGTACACCGAGGGCACGGGCCGCCCCACGAACTGCCGCGCATCGGCGATCCCGTGCTCCGCCTCCGTGGTGTCCCCGGCGCGCTCCGCGGAGAAACAGATCCCCGCGAGCCCCGCACCCAGCAGGCTCCGCAGCTTGTCCTTGGCGGTCACGGCCGCCACGGTCGCCCCCGCCCGCGAGAAGGCGGCGAGGATGGTCCCCGCGCGGAGGTACTTCGGGTCGTTCATCAGCACCTCCGCGCCGGCCTCGGCATCGTAGAAGTAGTTGCCGCAGATCCCGTGCACGGCGGGCGGGACGCCCGTGACGATCGAGAGGTTGTTCGGGTTGGTGAAGCTCGGCACGACACACTCCGCCAGCCGGCTCGTGCCGGCGGCCAGGAGGCGCGCCAGATACGGCGTGGCTCCCGCCCCCACGGCGCGAGCGATGTAGTCGGGCTCGCAGCCGTCCAGGCAGACGACCACGAGCGGCCGAGCGGGCCAGCGATAGGACCGCCCGTTGACGGTGATGGCCCGGGCCGGGATCGTCATGGGCGCTCGCGCGGCTCAGCTCATGTGAAACGGGATTGGCGGGATGAGCAGCACCAGCAGGAGCAGGCAGACGAGCCCGACCGCGTAGCGCCCTCGGCTGAGCGGGGTGAGGTCGTCGAGGGGCGGGGCGTGGTGAAAGCCGATGAGGAAGGTGACGAGGCCGGCGAAGACGAACCAGTTGGCTGAGCCGGTGACGGCGCCGAGCAGCAGCAGCGCGAGGACCGTGCCCACCGACACCCTCCGATGGTGCCCGCCGAAGAGCGCGTAGGCGATGCGCCCGCCGTCGAGCTGCCCCACCGGGAACAGGTTGAGCGCCGTGACGAAGAGCCCCACCCAGCCGGCGAGGGCGACGGGGTGGATGAAGACGTCCATCCCCTCCGGGAGCCGCCCGAACATCAGGTAGGTCATGGCCCGCAGGAGCAGGGAGTCGCCGAAAGCCATGGCCCCGCTCTCGGGCACGACCCCGACGCGCGACCAGCCAAGCCCCAGCCACAGCGCCGGGAGCGCCACCCCGAGCCCCGCCAGGGGACCGGCCGCCGCGATGTCGAAGAGCGAGTTCCGGTCGCGCGCCGGCGAGCGCATGCGGATCACCGCGCCGAGCGTTCCGAAGAGGAACAGGGGCGGCGGGGCCGGGATGAAGTAGGGCAGGCTCACCGAGGCCCCGTAGGCGCGGGCCGTGAAGTAGTGGCCGAACTCGTGGGTACCGAGGATGGCGAGCAGCGTGGCCGCGAAGGGCAGGCCGTCCAGCAGCCGGCGCGGCGCCACCAGCGGGTCGAAGGTCGCGAAGGGCAGCGAGCCCGCCACGAGCGACCCGGCCATGAGGGTCGAGAGCAACGTCAGCAGGAACAGGACCACGTTCACGGCGGGGCGCGCGGGCGCGGTGACGTCCCCCAGAGGCAGGGCCTGGATCCAGGTCAGCCCCCGGTCGCGGCTCAGGAACGGCGTGTACCCGTGGGGCCTGAGCCGCGCTTCCAGGAGATCGCGCGCCCGGCGTGGCGTCACCAGCAGCTCCCCGCCGAAGAGGAAGGCGTGCCCGCGGGCCCCGCTTTCCCGCACGACGAAGACGTCCTCCACGTTGCGTCGCAGGAGGTCTGCCGTGACGAGAAGCGCCTCCGGCGGGACGGCGCCGGCGGCAGATGGCCGGCGGCGGCGGAAGGGCCAGAGCGGCATGGCTTCACGCTACCACAGGGCCAGCGAGGCGACCACGCGCCTCGCGGCGGGAAGACCGCCTTCGAGATAGAGGACACCCAGCACGGCCTCGAGCGCCGTGGCGAGCACCGACTCCCTGGCCCGCCCGCCCTGCTGGGCCTCGCCCCGTCCGAGGCGGAGCAGCTCGCCCAGCTCGAGCCGCTCGGCGCAGCGGGCGAGCGCCGCCCCCGAGACGATCTCAGCCCTGCGGGGGGTCAGGAGGCCCACCGGGTCTCCCGGCGCCGCCCGCCAGAGCTGCTCGGTGACGATGAGCTGGAGGACGGCATCGCCGAGGAAGGCCAGCGCCTCGTTGTCCGGGCTCTCCGGGTGCTCGTTGGCGTAGGAGCGATGGGTCAGGGCCTGGAGGAGCAGCGCGGGATCCCCGAAGGCATGGCCGAGACGGGCCCCCAGGACGTCGAGCGGATCCGGCGGCCGCGCCACCTACGCGCGGTATCGCTTGAAGGCCAGCGTCGCGTTCGTCCCGCCGAACCCGAAGGCGTTGCTCAGCGCGATCTCCACGTTCTGCTTGCGCGCCTGGTTGGGCACGTAGTCGAGGTCGCACTCCGGGTCGGGCTTCTCGTGGTTGATCGTCGGCGGCAGGATCCCGTGGTGGATGGCGAAGGCCGTGGCGATCGCCTCGATCCCGCCGGCGGCGCCCAGCAGGTGCCCGGTCATGGACTTGGTGGACGACACCGCGAGGCGGCGGGCGTGCTCGCCGAACACCCGCTTGATGGCCAGGGTCTCGAACTTGTCGTTGTAGGGCGTCGAGGTGCCGTGGGCGTTGATGTAGCCCACCGCCTCCGGCGCGAGCCCGGCGTCCCGGAGCGCCGCCTGCATGGCGCGGGCGGCGCCGTCCCCCTCCGGGTCGGGCGCCGTCATGTGGTGCGCGTCGCCGGTCATGCCGTAGCCCACCACCTCGGCGTAGATGCGCGCCTCCCGCCGGAGCGCGTGCTCGAGGGACTCGAGTACCACCAGCCCTCCGCCCTCGCCGCAGACGAAGCCGTCCCGCTCGGAATCGAAGGGCCGCGAGGCCCGGGTCGGGTCGTCGTTCCGGGTGGACATGGCCTTCATCTGGCAGAAGCCGGCGATGGTCATCGGGATGATGATGGCCTCCGCGCCTCCGGCGATCATGACGTCCGCGTCGCCCCGCTGGATGATCTTCATGGCATCGCCGATGGCGTGGTTGCCGGTGGCGCACGCCGTGACCACGGACGAGTTGGGCCCGCGCGCGCCGAAACGCATGGAGATCAGGCCAGAGGCCATGTTGATGATGAGCATGGGAATGAAGAAGGGGGACACCCGGTCGATCCCCTTCTCCAGGAGGATCTTGTGATTCTCCAGGAGCGTCGTGATGCCGCCGATGCCCGAGCCCACGAGGACGCCGAAGCGCGTCCCGTCCACGCGGCCCACATCGAGCCCCGCGTCCTCCACGGCCATCACCGCGCAGGCGATGGCGTACTTGAGGTACAGGTCGAGCTTGCGGTCGTCCTTCTTCTCCACGTACCTGAGCGACTCGAACCCTCGCACCTCACCGGCGATGCGCGTCGGGTACCCTGCCGTGTCGAAGCGGGTGATCGGGCCGATGCCGGACTTGCCCTGCATCAGGGCGGACCAGAACTCGTCGGCCGTGTTCCCCACCGGGGTCACGGCCCCCGCTCCCGTGATGACCACCCGCTGCGCGTTCACGCGTCCCCCTCGCCGGGCGGCCCCGCCCTCAGGCCTTGTCCCTGATGTAGCGGATGGCGTCGCCGACGGTCGTGATCTTCTCGGCGTCCTCGTCGGGGATCTCGATGCCGAACTCCTCCTCGAACGCCATCACGAGCTCCACCGTGTCCAGGGAGTCGGCGTTGAGGTCCTCGATGAACTTCGCCTCCATCGTGACCTCGTCGGGCCTGACTCCGAGGTTCTCGCTGATGATCTCCCGGACCCGCTCTTCGACTGGCTTCGACATCAACACCCCCCGTGGCACGGCTGACGTGCGTGAAGGTCCACTGCCTGCCGCGGCGGCGCCGCGGCGCTACAGTCGCTACATGTACAGGCCGCCGTTGACGTGAATCGCCTGCCCCGTGACGTACGCGGCGCCGTCGCCGGCCAGGAACCGCACGATCTCGGCGATCTCACGAGCCGAGCCCATCCGCTTGAGCGGCACCTGCTGGAGCAGCGCCTCCCGGGCCTCCGGCGGGATCGTCGCGGCCATGTCCGTGTCGATCAGCCCCGGCGCCACGGCGTTCACGAGGATGTTCCAGTGAGCAAGCTCACGGGCGGCGGCCTTCGTGAGACCGATGACCCCCGCCTTGGCGGCCGAATAGTTCACCTGCCCGGCATTGCCCATGGCCCCGGCCGTCGAGGAGATGTTGATGATGCGCCCGCTCCTCTGCCGCATCATCACCTTCGCCACGGCACGCGTCATCAGGAACACCCCGCGAAGGTTGGTGTCCAGGACCTGGTCCCACTCTTCGTCCTTCATGCGGACGAGCAGCTGATCCCGCGTGATGCCGGCGTTGTTCACCAGCACGTCGACACGCCCGAAGCGCTCGCGGGAGGCTGCGACGAGCCGGTCGGCATCCTCGCGCCGGGCCGCGTCGGCGACGACGGCGAGCACCGGGCCGCCCAATGCTTCCAGCCCCTTGGCCGCAGCCTCGAGCCGCCCCGCGTCGCGGCCAGAGACTATCACGGAAGCCCCGTCCTCTGCCAACAAGCCGGCGATGGCCAGCCCGATGCCGCGGCTGCCGCCGGTGACGAGTGCAACACGCCCCGCCAGCGGCTTGGCTCCCTCGCTCACGCGCGCGCCTCGCCGCCTCGCTCCGCTCGGGGGATCTCCATCTCCGCTCGGCTCGGCGCGCTTCGCGCTTCCTGATCCATCCGGCTCGGCTCGCCTGCGGCTGCGCCTCGCACTGCCGGCTGCGCCTCGCCGCCTCGCTCCGCTCGGGGGGTCTCCATCTCCGCTCGGCTCGCCTGCGGCTGCGCCTCGCCAACCTTGGTCAGGGCGGCGACCGCCTTCTCGAGCGAGGCGGGATCTTCGACCGCGAGCCCCCGCGTCCCGTCCAGGGTCCTCTTCAGGAGCCCGGTGAGCACACGCCCCGGGCCCACCTCGACGAAGGCGGTGGCGCCCTCGCGGGCCAGGCGCTCGAGGCACTCCGTCCAGCGCACCGGGCTCTGCACCTGCCGGACGAGGAAAGGCCGGACCTGGTCGGCCGCGGCCGTGACGCCCGCGTCCACGTTGCGCACCACGGGGATCCTCGGCGCAGTGACGCGCACCGCGTCCAGCTCGGCTGCGAGCCGGTCGGCGGCCGGCTTCATGAGCGCCGAGTGGAACGGCGCGCTGACGGGGAGCATCACGCTCTTCTTCCCGCCCCGGGCGGCGGCGGCGCTCACGGCCCGCTCCACCGCGGTCCGGTGCCCGGCGATGACGATCTGCCCCGGGGAGTTGATGTTGGCCACTCCGACCACCTCGCCCCGGGCGGCCTCGGCGCACACCTCCTCCGCCACGGACAGCTCGACCCCCAGGAGCGCGGCCATGGCCCCCATGCCCACGGGCACCGCCTCCTGCATGAACTCGCCGCGCTTGCGTACCAGCCGCACCGCGTCCGGGAACCGGAGCGCCCCCGCCACGACCAGCGCCGAGTACTCGCCGAGGCTGTGCCCGGCGGCCAGCTGCGGCGTCACGCCCCGCTCGGCGAGGGCCGCGGCGGCCGCCACGCTCGCCGTCAGGACCGCGGGCTGCGTGTTGGCCGTGAGCGCGGGATCAGCCTCCGGCCCCTCGAAGCAGAGCCGTGACAGGGAGAAGGCCAGCGCCTCGTCGGCCTCCTGGAAGACGGCGGCTGCCGCGCGCGAGGCGGCCGCCAGCTCCCGGCCCATCCCGACGGCCTGGGAGCCCTGACCGGGGAAAAGGAAGGCGATCTTCACGGACGCCTCACCACCGGATCAGGGCGGCACCCCAGGTGAAGCCGCCGCCAAAGGCCGCCAGCAGGACCAGGTCCCCCGCGCTCAGGCGCTTCGTCGCCCACGCCTCCTCCATGGCGACGTAGACCGACGCCGCGCCCGTGTTGCCGTAGCGATCCACGTTCACGAACACGCGGTCCATGGGCAGCTTGAGCCGCTTCGCCGCCGCCTCGATGATGCGCAGATTGGCCTGGTGGGGGACGAAGATCGTCAGGTCGTCGGCGGTTAGGCCGTTCCGCTGGAGGATCCGCTTCGCGCAGTCCTCGAACATCCTGACCGCCACCTTGAACAGCTCGTTGCCCTTCATCTTCGCGTAGTGCATCCGCTTGTCCACCGTCTCGTGGGTGGCGGGGTTGCGCGAGCCCCCCGCGGGCTGGTAGAGCAGCTCCCAGTAGCGGCCGTCCGAGTAGAGATCGGTGTCGAGGATGCCGGACTCGTCGTCGGAAGCGCGCAGCACGGCCGCGCCGGCGGCATCGGCCAGCAGGATGCACGTCCCCCGGTCGGTGTAGTCGGTGATGCGCGACAGGCACTCGGCCCCGATGCAGAGGACGGTGTGGTACTTGCCCGTCTGGATGTACTGCGAGCCGATGGAGAGGCTGTAGATGGAGCCGGTGCACGCCGCGTACACGTCCGTGGAGCCGGCGTTCCGGCAGCCGAGCCGGTGCTGGATGATGTTTCCCACCGTGGGGAAGGCCATGTCCCCCGTCGTCGTGCCGACGATGATGAGGTCGATCTCGCCCGGCTCCACCTTGGCCCGCTCGAGCGCCTGCTGCGCGGCGCGGAGGGCGAGGTCGGACGTGGCCTCGCTCGGGTCGGCGATCCGCCGCTCCCGGATACCCGTGCGCTGGACGATCCACTCGTCCGAGGTCTCGACCATCTTCTGGAGATCGTCATTGGTCAGGACCCGCTGGGGAGCGTACGCGCCGACGCCGATGATCTTCGCGCGCTTCATTCGCGTCCTCCCTCACGCCCCTCGGCCAGCACCGCCTCGGCCTCCAGGGCCTTCGTGATGTGCTCGTTGACGTCGTTCTTCACCCACTCGGCCGCCACGCGCACGGCGTTCTTGATCGCCTTCACGGGAGAGGAACCGTGGCAGATGATGGAGGCGCCGTTGTTCCCCAGGAGCGGCGCCCCGCCCATCTCCGTGTAGTCCACGCGGCGCTTCATCCGCGCGAAGGCCGCCCGGGACAGCACCGCGCCGGCCCTGGAGACGACGTCGCGGGTCAGCTCCTCCCGGATCATGGAGGTGAGCATCTCGGCCAGGCTCTCGGAGATCTTCAGACAGACGTTGCCCGTGAAGCCGTCGGTGACCACGACATCGCAGCGTCCGTTGTAGATGTCGCGTCCCTCGACGTTACCGATGAAATTGAGCGACGACCCCCGGAGCCCCTCGTAAGCGTCCTTCACCAGCTCGTTGCCCTTGCCCTCCTCCTCGCCCACCGACAGGAGTCCCACCCGTGGGTTGTCCTTGCCGATGATGTCGCGTGAGTAGACGTGCCCCATCACCGCGAACTGCAGCAGGTGTCTGGGCTTGGGATCCACGTTCGCGCCGGCGTCGATGAGGACCGTGTAGCCGGACAGGCTCGGGAGCGGGGCGGCGATGGCGGGACGGTCCACGCCGGGCAGCACGCCCAGGACGTACATGCCGATGGCCATGGCCGCCCCGGTGTTGCCAGCCGAGACCAGCGCGCTGCACTCGCCCTCCTTGACCAGCTCGGCGGCCACGCGCAGGGAGGAGTCCCGCTTGCGGCGGAGCGCCTGGGAGGGCGCCTCGGCCATGCCGACGACCTGCGAGGCATGCCGGATAGCGAGCGGCAGGTCCTGGGCCTCGAGCCGGACGATCTCGCGCTCGATGGCCGCCCTGTCTCCGACCAGCACCGAGGCGAGGCCGAACTCGCGGGCGGCAGCCACGGCGCCCTCCACGACGACCGCGGGCCCGAAGTCGCCCCCCATGGCATCGAGCGCGATTTTCATGGGCGAACCCCGGAGGGGTGGAGGCTACTCCCCTTCGATCGAGACGACTTCCCGTCCCTTGTAGAAACCGCAGTGCGGGCAGAGCTGATGCGGGAGTTTCACCTCCCGGCACTGGGGACAGGTCGATCGGGGCGGAGCCGCCATCTTGTAGTGGGTGCGGCGCTTCCGGCCGCGCGTCTTCGAGTGTCGTCGCTTGGGCAGTGGCATGGGTGTGTGGCTCCTATGCTGGCCACGCGGAGGGCCTCCCGCGCGGGCAGTGTTCGCGCGCCGGCTACCTCGACAGCCGGTCGGCCAGCCCCTTGAGGGGAGCCCACCGGGGATCGGGCATGCGCGCCTCGCACGCGCAGGGCGTGAGGTTCCGGTTGCCGCCGCAGACGGGGCAGAGGCCGCGGCAGCCTTCGCTGCAGAGCGGCTTCATGGGGACACCGAGCGAGGCCTCCGTGACGAGGAGCGCGCCGATGTCGAGGAGGTCGTGCTCGTAGACGTCGGTTTCCAGCTCCTGCGCCCCGAGCTCCCGCTCCTCGGTCCGCCCCCGGGGGCTGGGCACGAAGCGCGCGTCCACGGCGGGCGCGACCCGTAGCTGGAAGGGCTCGAGGCAGCGCCCGCAGACGAGGGGCACTCGGGCCGCCAGGCTCCCCCGGACCAGGACCACGTCGCCGTCCTTCTCGACGTGGAGCGACAGCTCCTCCAGAACCCAGCCCGGGTCATCGAAGGGCTGCGGCAGGCAGTCCGCCCCCTCGATCTGGATCCCGTCGTCGGGGATCTCGGACACCCGGATGAGCATGTGCCGGACCTCGGTTAAGGTTATATCAAACAATGAGTTCCCCTGAAACCCGGTAAGTATAGGCAGCGGGTTGCGCCGTAGTCAACCCCAAAGACCCCCCGGGAAAGCCCTGGAGGGCCCCTCGCCTTGACGCCCCAGGGGGGGGACTGCTAGCATGCGGACTGGAGGGCATCGCCCATGGGCAACATCTTCAAAACTGCCGTACTGCTCGGGATCCTGACAGGCCTCCTCATCCTCATCGGCGGCGCCCTGGGCGGCCAGCAGGGGATGCTGATGGCCTTTGTCCTCGCCCTGGCCATGAACTTCGGGAGCTACTGGTTCTCGGACCGCATCGTGCTCGCCATGTACGGCGCCCAGCCGGTGGACGAGGCGAGGGCTCCCGGCCTCCACCGCACCGTACGCCACCTGGCCACGCGCGCGGGCCTGCCCATGCCGCGGCTCTACGTCATCGCGGGGGACACGCCCAATGCCTTCGCCACGGGGCGCAATCCCGAGCACGCCGCGGTGGCCGTCACGGAAGGGATCACGCGCATCCTGGATGACGAGGAGCTGGAAGGCGTCCTCGCCCACGAGCTGGCCCACGTGCGGAACCGCGACACTTTGATCATGACCATCTCCGCCACCCTGGCCGGTGCCATCACCTACGTGGCCCACATGGCCCAGTTTGCGGCCATGTTCGGCGGGGGGCGGCGCGACGACGAGGAAGACTCCGGCGGCGGGATGATCGGCGCCGTCTTGCTGGCCATCGTCGCCCCGCTGGCGGCGATGCTCATCCAGATGGCCATCTCCCGGGCGCGCGAGTTCCACGCCGACGCCACCGGAGCCCGGATCGTGGGCCGGCCCTGGGGCCTGGCCAAGGCGCTGGAGAAGATGGAGATGGCCGCCAGCATCGCGCCCATGCAAGCGAGCCCGGCGACGGCGCACCTGTTCATCGTCAATCCGCTCCGGGGCGGCGCGCTCACGACGCTGTTCTCGACCCATCCACCGATCCAGGAGCGGGTGGCGCGGCTCCGCGCCATGAGCATCTGACGAAGAACGGCAGAAGCGAGGAGCCTCCGGGGGAGACCAACAACCGTCTCCCCTTTTTGATGACATGATGATCACCGCCGCCGGCCTCGGGAAGTCCTACGGAAAGACCCCCGTGCTCGATGGCGTGTCTCTCGATGTGCCCGCCGGAACCTGCCTCGTCCTGCTTGGGCCCAACGGAGCGGGAAAGACGACTCTGCTGAGGATCTTCGCGACGCTCGTCCGCCCCACGGCGGGCGCCCTCACGGTGGCCGGGGTGGACGCCCTCCGGGACCCCGAGCGCGTTCGCGCGGCCATCGGCATGGTGGCTCACGGCTCCTATGTCTACGAAGACTTGACCGCGCTGGAGAATCTGCGCTTCTGGGCCACCATGGGCGGCCAGGAGGTCGCGGAGGGAGCACTTCGGGCTGCGCTCGCCCAGGTCGAGCTCGAGGCCGTCGCCGACGAGCGCGCCCGCACCTTCTCATCCGGCATGAAGCGTCGGATCGGGCTGGCGCGGGTGGCGCTGGGACGGCCGCGCCTCCTCCTCCTCGACGAGCCCTTCACCGGGCTTGACCGCCAGGGCCGGAAGTGGCTGAGCGAGTTTCTCCTCGCCTTCAAGTCGGGCGGCGGCGCCGTCGTGCTGGCGACGCACAGCTTCGAGGGCGCCCTCGGCGTCGCCGATCGCATCGCGATCCTGGCGGGCGGCAGGCTGGCGCTGGACCGGCCCGCGGCGGAGCTGTCCCGGGAGGGTCTCCGCCGGATCTACGACGATCTCACCGACAGCTCCCCCCTCCCCCCCCGATGAGCCCCGAAGGGGCGAAGAGGCCCCACCGCAACGTGGAGTCTTCCACGGTCAGGCGTGATACTTGAACCAGTACGGACGGCGAGCACTGGTCGTCCTCTGGAAGGATCTCCTGACGGAGCGCCGCTCCAAGGAGAGCCTGAATGCGCTCTTCTTCTTCTCCCTCCTGCTGCTCTTCCTCTTCCAGTTCGCCCTGGGTCCCGACCGGGAGCGGCTCCAGTCGGCGCTGCCCGGCCTGCTGTGGCTGGGCTTCGTCCTGGCGGGCCTCCTCGGCCTCGGCCGGAGCTTCATCGCGGAGCGCGACAACGATTGCTGGGAAGGGCTCCTGCTCACGCCCGGGGACAAGTCAGCCATCTACCTCGGCAAGCTCCTCGCCAACTTCATCCTCATGACGGTGGTCGAGGTGGTGCTCGTGTTCCTCTTCGGCGTCTTCTACAACGTGGACCTCTGGGGTGCGCTCGGCCCCCTGACCGTCGTGCTCCTCCTGGGCACGGTGGGGCTCTCGGCGGTGGGCACGCTCTTCGCGGCCATGACGGCGCAGGTGCGGGCGCGCGAGCTGCTCTTCCCCGTCCTGCTCCTCCCCGTCCAGGTCCCGCTCCTGCTCGCAACGGTCAGCGCCACCCAGATCGTGCTGGGTGGGCAGCCCCTTGCCGACGCGGCCTCGTGGCTCAAGCTCCTGGTCGGCGCCGACATCGTCTACCTCGTCATCGGGCTCCTCACCTTCGAGTTCATCCTGGATGCCTGAAAGGAAGGCGGCCATGCGAACGTCCACACGCGCCCTGGGCTGGCTGGCGGCCCTCGCCTTGGCCATCGGCCTCGGCGCCGCCTTCGGCTACGCGCCGCGGGAGGCGGTGCAGGGCAACGTGCAGCGGATCATGTACGTGCACGTGCCCTCGATCCTCACGGCGTACCTGGCCTTCGCGCTGGTGCTGCTCGGGAGCATCGGCTATCTGGCGACGCGGCGGACGGGGTGGGACCGCCTGGCGGCCTCTGCAGGCGAGCTGGGCGTGCTCTTCACCGGGGTCAGCATCGTGACGGGCTCGATCTGGGGCAAGCCGACCTGGGGCACGTGGTGGACGTGGGACGCGCGGCTGACCTCGACGGCCGTCCTCTTCCTCGTGTACACGGGGTACCTGCTCCTGCGGGGCATGGTGGACGAACCCGAGAGGCGGGGACGCTATGCGGCCGTCGTCGGCATCGTGGGGGCCGCCAACATCCCCATCGTCCACTTCTCGGTGAAGTGGTGGCGCGCCCTCCACCAGCCGGCCACGATCCTCGGCCCCGAGCCTTCGCCCATCGCCGCGCCCATCGCGACGGCGCTCCTCATGAACTGGATCGCCTTCACACTGCTGTTCGTCTACTTCTTAGCGCGGCGGGTCGAGCTCGCGCGACTGGAGGACGGAGCTCGCGATGCCTGATAAGATGATGCCCGATCACTGGGGGTACGTCTTCGCGGCCTACGCCGTCGCCGCGGTGGCGCTCGTGACCTACTGGCGCCACCTCGTGCGCCGCGCCCGAAGCCTCGTCGCCCGCCAGCGTAGAAAGGAAGGCAAGGCGGCATGAAGCGCAGAGCCAAGTTCCTCGCCGGTGGGGTGCTCATCCTGGGCGCTCTCGGCTACCTCGTGTACGCGGGGGTGAGCCAGTCGGTGGTCTACTTCGTGACACCCAGCGAGCTGATGGCGACGCCCATCAGCGGCAAGACCTACCGCGTCGGCGGGGTGGTGCAGGCCGGCACGCTCAAGTGGGAGCCGAGGAGCCTCGCGCTGTCGTTCGTGCTCTCCGACGGCAAGACCACGGTTCCGGTCCGGCACAAGGGCACGCCCCCCGACCTGTTCGGGGAGGGGCGCGGGGCCGTGGTGGAGGGCACGTGGAGCTCTGACGGGCACTTCCAGGCGGCGTCCATCCTTGCGAAGCACTCGGAGGAGTACAAGGCGCCCCAGGACGCCGCCAGCGAGCCCGGCTACAAGGAGCTGATGCGCACGCTCCAGGGCAATCCCGACAGATGAACCCCTTCAGTCGAGACCCCGATGAGGCCCGGAGGGCCGAAGAGGCCCAGCCGCCGCGCGAAGGCTTCTACAGTCAGGCGTCCCGGAGACAGGCCCGGAGGGCCGAAGAGGCGCAAGCGCCGCGCGAAGGCCTCCACAGTCAGGCGAGCTAGATGAGGCCCGGAGGGCTGAAGACGCCCCGGTGGCCCGGGCGCCCCGATGAGCCCCATGAGGGCGAAGAGGCCAGGCTGCCGCGTGAGGTCCTCCACATTAAGGCAAGATAAATGATCCCAGAGATCGGCTACGCAGCGACCATCGTGGCCTTCGGCCTCGCCCTGTACGGGAGCGTCACCTCCGCGGTCGCGGGGCGCACCGGCCGCAGGACGCTCGTGGCGTCGTCGGAGCGCGCGGCCGTCGGCGTCCTCGTCCTCGTGACCGCCTGCATGCTCCTGCTCATCTACGCCTTCCTCACCTTCGACTTCTCGGTGCGGTACGTCGCCATCAACACGAACCGGGGCACGCCCTTCTACTACCGCATCACGGGACTCTGGGGGGCGCTCGAGGGGTCGATCATCCTGTGGACATGGATGCTCGCCCTGTACACGCTGATCGTGGTCGTCCAGTATCGGCGGCGGCACCCCGAGTTCTACCCCTGGGTGCTCTCGGCCATGATGGGCATCGCCGCCTTCTTCCTCCTGGTGATGACGATCCCGGCGCCGCCCTTCGAGCGGCTCACCCCGGTGCCTCCGGACGGGCGGGGCCTGAACCCGCTCCTCCAGGACTCCGGGATGATCACCCACCCGGTGGCGCTCTACCTCGGCTTCACGGGCTTCACCGTCCCGTTCGCGTTCGCCCTGGCCGCGCTGGCCACGGGCCGGATCGGCGACGAGTGGATGACCATCACCCGCCGCTGGACCGTCATCGCCTGGTACTTCCTCGCTCTCGGGCTCCTCATCGGTGGCTGGTGGAGCTACCACGTGCTGGGCTGGGGAGGCTACTGGGCGTGGGATCCCGTGGAGAACGCCGCCTTCATGCCGTGGCTGACCGGCACCGCGCTCCTGCACTCCGTCATGATCCAGGAGCGGCGGCGCATGCTGAAGATCTGGAACCTGACGCTCGTCATCCTCACCTTCAGTCTCACGATCTTCGGCACCTTCCTCACGCGCTCGGGGATCATCGGCTCCGTGCACGCCTTCACCCAGGGTTCCATCGGGGCCTTCTTCCTGGGCTTCCTGGCGCTGGTGCTGCTCACCTCCTTCTCGCTGCTGGCCTGGCGCATGGAACGCCTGAAGGCGCAGGGGGAGCTCGACTCGATCTTCTCGCGCGAGTCGGCCTTCCTCCTGAACAACGTCTTCCTGGTGGCGGCGACGTTCACGGTCTTCTTCGGGACGATCTTCCCGCTCCTCTCGGAGGCCGTGCGGGGCGAGAAGGTCAGCGTCGGCGCCCCCTTCTTCAATCTCGTGAACATCCCGCTCTTCCTCGGGCTGCTCATCCTCATGGGCGTCGGCCCGCTGATCGCGTGGCGCCGTGCCTCGGCCGACAACCTCAGGCGAAACTTCCTCGTGCCAACGGCGGTGGGCGTGGCGGCAGCCGTCCTCGCGCGCGCGCTGGGCATCGCGAACAGCCTCGTCCTGCTGTGCATCGCCGCGGTGATCTTCGTCACGGGCACCATCGTGCTCGACTTCCTCCGCGCTGCGCGCGCCCGGCGCCGCAGCGGCGACGGCTGGGCCGCGGCGACGCTGGGGCTCCTCCGGCGCCAGAACCGCCGCTACGGGGGTTTCGTCGTCCACCTCGGTGTCCTCGTGGTGGCGCTGGGCGTGGCGGGCTCGAACGCGTGGTCGCTGCACACCGAGACCACGTTGGCGCGGGGCGAGAGCGTGGAGCTGGGCGGCTACCGGCTGCGCTTCGACGGCCTCCGGGGCTCCGAGGAGTCCAATCACTTCAAGGTCACCGGCACCTTCACCATTTCCAACGGGGTCGGCAGCCGGGATGTCCTCTATCCCGCGAAGAAGTTCTACGCGCAGGAGCAGAACCCCATCGCGTACGTGGACTACCGGCTGGGGCTTATCGAGGACGTGTATCTCGTCCTGGGCGATTTCGCCCGCGACGGCTCCCAGGCCACGATCAAGCTCCAGGTGAACCGCATGGTGTCGTGGCTCTGGCTCGGCGGGCTCGTGCTCACCCTCGGCACGGGCCTCGCGATCCTGCCAGACCGGAGGAAGACGGCATGAGCGGCGCCAGACGCTGGGTCCGCTGGGCCATCCCGGTGGCGGCAATCCCGGTGATCGTGCTGCTCGCCTACGGCTTCCGCACGGACCCGCGGGCCATCCCCACGCCCCTCGTGGGCAAGCCTGCCGCAGCCTTCAGCCTGAAGACCTTTGACGGCCCCGAGATCTCCCTCGCAGGCTTGCGCGGGCGGGTGGTCGTGGTCAACTTCTGGGCCTCGTGGTGCTATCCCGCGTGCTACGAGGAGGCGCCCGTGCTGGAGCGCGGCTGGCGCGCGTACAAGGACCGCGGGGTGATGCTGGTGGGCATCAACATCCAGGACAAGGAGGAGCCGGCCAGGCAGTTCCTCGCCCGGTTCAACCACACGTTCCCCAACGCCCCGGATCCCACCGGCCGGGTCTCGGTGGACTATGGCGTCTACGGCGTGCCGGAGACGTTCTTCATCGACCCTGCGGGCCGCATCCGGGCCAAGCACGTGGGCGCCGTGACCGACGAGATCTTCAGCGCCAACGTGGACCGACTGCTCGCGGAGCGGCCGTGAGCCTCCGCCGCCCGATCCAGCTCGGGGCCGTGGCCCTGCTCGTCCTGGCAACCCTCGGGCTGGCGCTGGCCGCCGCGCCGGTGAATGAGGACACGGTGCGTGAGATCGGCTCCGAGCTGCGGTGCGTGGTCTGCCAGAACCTCTCCGTGTCCGACTCCCCATCGGAGACGGCAAACCAGATGCGCGCCATCATCCGGGAGCGGCTGGCCGCGGGCGAGAGCCCGGCGCAGGTCAAGGCCTACTTCGTCGAGAAGTACGGGCTCTGGATTCTCCTGTCGCCGCCGAAGCGGGGCTTCAACCTCCTGGTCTGGGTCGTCCCGTTCGTCGGGCTCGGCCTGGGTCTCGTCCTCGTGGCCGTGGCCGTGCGACGCTGGAGCCGGCGGCCGCCGGGCGGCCCCGCCGCCGCGCCAGCGATCGATGCCGCCACCCGCGAGCGGATCCGCCGCGAGATGGCCGAGCTGGACACCCGATGAGCGCCGCAGGCGCGAAGAGGCCACACCGCCACGTGACATCTTCTACGTTCAGGCGACACAAATGACCGCCGTGCTCTGGGTCTCTGTCGCCGTCATCGCGCTGCCCGCCTTCGCGCTGGCCCTGTGGCCGCTCTTCCGGCGCGGCGCGGCATCGGCCGAGCGGGGCGCCGGGCCCACCGCGGACGACGACAGGCGGATCGAGCTCTCGGAGGAGAAGGCCTCCCTGTACCGCGCCCTGAAGGAGATCGAGTTCGACTACGACGCCGGGCACCTCTCCGAAGAGGATTACCGCCCGCTCCGGGACCGGTACGAGGGCCGCGCTGCGGCCGTGATCCAGGCCCTCGACGCGCTGGGCCCCGTGTCCATGCCCCAGGGCCGGGTGGGGCGAGGCGACACCGAGGCCGCGTCGGAGGCTCCGGCAGCCGGGCGCCGCGGCTGGACGAAGCACCCGGCTGCCCTCGTGGGGGGGTCTGTGCTCCTGCTGCTCTTCGGCTTGCTCCTCGGTCTCGGCGTGGGGCGATTCACCGAGAAGGAGCCCGCGGCGGCGCCGTCTGGCGGGCGCGCTGGCGTGCCCGACGCTCCGGCGGCGGCCGGTGGCCCGGGCATGCCGGGCATGCCAGGCATGCCCGGGGACCCGGCGCCCGAAGCGGCCCCCGGGGAACCTGCCGGCGCCATCGCGCCGGAGGTGATGGCTCGCATGCTCCAGGCCGCGCGCCAGAGCCTGCAGGCGGGGCAGTACCAGCAGGCCATCAGCGCCTACCAGGCCGTGCTCAAGCGGGAACCCCGGAACGTGGACGCCATGACCCACCTGGGGCTCATCGTCGCCATCGGCGGTCACGGGGACTCGGCGCTCGAGAGCTTCGGGAAAGCCCTCGCCATCGATCCCAACTACGCGCCTGCCTATCTCTATCGCGGGCAGGTGCTCTACGACGTGAAGCAGGACTACGCCGGCGCCATCAAGGCCTGGGAGCGCTTCATGGTGCTCGTGCCCCGAGGCGAGGAGCACGACCAGGTCAAGGCGCTGATCGAGAAGGCCCGCAGCCAGCGGCCAGCCGCCCAGCCCCGCTGAAATAGTTAGGGTTGACACCCCAAACTAGTTAGGTTAGCCTTCCTCCGGATCGTCCCCCCGTACGCGGGCGACGATCGATTCCAACGGTGGGAGGGCATCGCGACATGGACGCGAGGACGCCGGGCGGTCTGTCGGGGATCGGGCGGGGACTGCTGCTGGCCGCGCTGGGCGCGGCGATGGCGCTCGGGGCGAGCCCCGGGCCCACCGAGGCCGCCGAGGTCGTCGTGTACTCGGCGCGCTCGCACTACGGTCAGGAGCCGGCCATCGAGGCCTTCACCCGAAAGACAGGAATCCAGGTCAAGAGCTTCGGGGGCAACTCGTCCGAGCTGTTCGAGCGGCTCCGCGCCGAGGGCGACAAGACGCCCGCGGATGTGCTGATCACGGTGGACGCGGGCAACCTCTGGAACGCGGCCCGGGCCGGGCTGCTCACCCGGGTGGACTCGCCCGAGCTGCTGGCGGCCATCCCGGCCCATCTCCGTGATCCCGAGCACCGGTGGTTCGCGCTCACGATGCGCGCGCGCACCATCATGTACAACACGAGGAAGGTCAAGCCCGAGGAGCTGTCCACGTACGAGGCCCTGGCTGATCCCAGGTGGAAAGGCCGCCTCTGCCTCCGGACCTCGGGCTACATCTACAACCAGTCGTTCCTGGCGACCCTGATCAAGCGCCACGGCGAGGCCACGGTCGAGGCGATGGTGCGCGGGTGGGTCGCCAACACCCCGATCCTGATCAACGGTGACACGAAGATCCTCGAGGCCATCGCCGCGGGCCAGTGCGACGTGGGTCTCGCGAACACGTACTATCTGGGCCGCCTCCTCGCCAAGGACCCGGGCTTCCCGGTCGCACCCTTCTGGGCGAACCAGAAGACGACGGGAACCCACGTCAACATCTCGGGCGCCGGCGTGACGGCCCACGCGAAGAACCGGGCGAACGCCGTCAAGCTCATCGAGTTCCTGGCGAGCCCCGAGGCCCAGCAGATGTTCGCCGACTCGAACTTCGAGTACCCGGCCAACCCCCAGGCGGCGGTGAACCCGATCGTCGCCCGCTGGGGCAAGTTCAAGCAGGACGACACGAACGTGGCGGCAGCGGGCGAGTTCCAGGCCGCAGCCACCCGGCTGGCCGACCGCGCTGGCTACAGGTGAGCTGCGCCCGCTGACGGGCGCTCCCGCCCAGGGCGCGCCGCTCGGCCCGGCGGCGATCCGCTGGCCGTCTCCGTGGACAGCTGCCACTCTGGCGATCGCCACCCTGCTGGCCGTCCCCATCGTCGCCGTCCTGTCCTCCCTGCTCACGCCGGCCGGGGAGGTGTGGGCCCATCTCTGGCGAACCCAGCTCCCCGAGCTGATCGGCAACACGGTGCTCCTGCTCCTCGCAGTGGGCGCGGGGACCCTCGTCCTCGGCTCGGCGCTGGCCTGGCTCGTCGTCAGCTACCGCTTCCCGGCCTGCCGTGCGTTCGAGTGGGCGCTGATCCTGCCGCTGGCCATCCCCGCCTACGTGGTGGGCTTCGCCTTCCTGGGGCTGCTGGAGTTCTCTGGGCCGGTGCAGACAACGCTGCGGGGGTGGCTCGGCGACTGGGTCCGCCTCCCCGAGCTGCGGTCCTTCGGCGGCGTCGCGCTCATGATGATCCTCGTCTTCTATCCCTACGTCTACCTGCTGGCGCGGGCCGCCTTCCGCGAGCAGGGATCGGCCACGCTGGAGACGGCGCGCAGCCTGGGGCGCTCCCGCCTGCGCGCCTTCGTCGAGGTCACCCTCCCCATGGCGCGGCCGTCCCTGGCCGCCGGGGTCTCGCTGGCCATGATGGAGGCCCTTGCCGACTTCGGCACGGTGGCGACGTTCGGCTACCGGACCCTGACGGAGGCCATCTACCGCGTCTGGTACGGTATGTTCGATCGCCTGGCAGCAACGCAGCTCGCGAGCATCCTGCTGCTCTTCGCGTTCACCCTCCTGGCCCTCGAGCGCGCGTCCCGCGGGCGCGCGCGCTTCACCCAGGCCCAGCGGCGCGGCCAGAGCCTCCCCGTGGCTCTCCACGGCTGGCGAGCCGGCGCCGCGACGGCCACCTGCCTCGCCGTCCTGGGGCTCGCCTTCCTGCTGCCCGTGGGCCAGCTCGCGCTCTGGGCGATCCAGACCATGGCTTCGGGGCAGGTCGCCCCGACCTTCGGGCACCTTCTGGCCACCACCCTGTGGCTGGCCGGCGCGGCGTCCCTCGTCGCCTGTCTGCTCGCCGTGACGCTCGCCTACGCCGGACGGCTCGAGCCCTCCGGAGCCATTCGCTTCTCGACGCGCTTCGCCTCCATGGGCTATGCGCTGCCCGGCGCCGTCATCGCCGTGGGAGTTCTGCTCCCGCTGGCCTGGCTCGACCACGCCGTGGCGCCCGCGGTGGACCGTCTGGCCGGGCGCTCCGTCGGCCTCCTGTTGACGGGCTCGGCG
This sequence comes from Candidatus Rokuibacteriota bacterium, assembly GCA_016188005.1. NCBI lineage: Bacteria > Candidatus Rokuibacteriota > Candidatus Rokuibacteriota bacterium. Next base: position 38,246 of record JACPIQ010000067.1, read on the forward strand.
GCCGGGCTCCTCTTCGCGTATCTCGGGCGCTTCCTGGCCGTCAGCCTGCAGACCGTGGAGGCGAGCCTCGGCAAGATCCCCGCGAGCCTCGACGATGCCGCCCGGTCCCTCGGGGCCAGCGCCGGCGCGGCGCTCCGGCGGATCCACCTGCCGCTCATGCGCGGCGGCCTGCTCACGGCCCTGATCCTCGTCTTCGTCGAGACCATGAAGGAGATGCCCGCCACGCTCCTGCTGCGCCCCTTCGGACTCAACACGCTGGCCATGGAGGTGTGGGAGCGCACCTCGGAGGCCATGTGGCAGGAGGCAGCCCTCCCTGCGCTCGCCATTGTCGTGGCAGGGCTCCTGCCGGTTGCGCTGACGCTCCGGCTGAGCGGCCGGCGCCCGGACGCCTGACCTCCGACCCGCGGCCCCGCCCGCCCCACTTCCGCGTCGCCGCGACGGCGCGTGATATCCTCATTGCCACTCATGCCGAGCCAGGCCGACGCTGCCGCCCGGATCGATGTGCTCCGGCGGGAGATCCGCCGCCACGACGAACTGTACTACGCTGAGGCCCGCCCCGAGATCTCGGATGCCGAGTACGACCGCCTGAAGCGCGAGCTGGTGGAGCTGGAGGCGGCGCACCCTGAGCTCCGCGCGGCCGACAGCCCCACCCAGCGCGTGAGCGGGCGTGCCACCGAGGCCTTCGCCGCCGTGGAGCACCTGGCCGCCATGCTGTCGCTGGACAACGGCATGAGCGCCGAGGAGCTGCTCGAGTTCGAGGTGCGGCTCCAGCGCAGCCTCCCGGGCGCGGCCTTCGAGTACGTCTGCGAGCCCAAGATCGACGGCCTCGGCGTGGCTCTCCTCTACGAGCACGGCCGCTTCACCCGGGGCGCCACGCGGGGAGACGGCCGGGTGGGCGAGGACGTGACCCACACCCTCAGGACTGTCAAGGCCATCCCCGAGCGCCTCCACGGTCCGCTGCGCGCGGTACGGACGCTCGAGGTCCGGGGCGAGGTCTTCATGCCTCGCGAGGCCTTCACGCGGCTCAACGCGGCGCTGGAGGAGGCAGGCGAGCCCGTCTTCGCCAACCCGCGCAATGCTGCGGCGGGCGCCGTGCGCCAGAAGGATCCGGCGATCGCGGCGACCCGTCCGCTGGACATCTTCCTTTACCACGTGAGTGCCTGCAGCCCCGCCCGCTTCGGCTCCCACTGGGAGACGCTGGAGGCGCTCCGGGAGAGCGGCTTCCCCGTCAACCCGCGCTCGAAGCGCTGCCGGGATATGGACACGGTGCTCGCCTACTGCCGGGAGGTCGAGGCGGGGCGCGACAACCTCGACTACGACGCCGACGGCGTGGTGGTGAAGGTCAACGATCTCGAGCAGCAGCGCCGGCTCGGCGCCACCGCGCATCACCCGCGCTGGGCCATCGCCTACAAGTTCGCTGCGCGCCAGGCCACGACGCGCGTGCTGGAGATCACCGTCAACGTGGGCAAGAGCGGTGCGCTCACCCCGACCGCCCGGCTCGAACCGGTGGAGCTGGCGGGCGTCACCGTGAGCAACGTGAGCCTCCACAACGAGGACGAGGTCAGGAGGAAAGACGTGCGCGTCGGGGACACGGTCCTCATCGAGCGGGCGGGAGACGTCATCCCGTACCTGGTCCAGGTGATCGCGAGCAAGCGCCCCCCGGAGGCGCGCCCCTTCCGCATGCCTCACCGCTGCCCGGCCTGCGGAGGGGCCGCCATCCGTCCCGAGGGCGAGGCCATCTGGCGCTGCACGAGCGCCGCTTGCCCCGCCCAGCTCAAGGAGCGCCTCTTCCACTGGGGCTCGCGACGGGCCATGGACATCGAGCATCTGGGCGAGGGGGTGGTCGCCCAGCTCGTGGACCGCGGGCTCGTGCGCGAGTTCGCGGATCTCTACCGCCTCACCGTGGCGGAGCTCGCCGCCCTCGACCGCATGGCGGACAAATCGGCGCGGAACCTCCGCGACGCCATCCAGGCCTCGAAGAGGCGGGGGCTGGCCCGCCTGCTCAACGGCCTCGGCATCAGGATGATCGGCGAGCGCGCGGCCCAGCTCCTGGCCTCGCGCTTCGGCAGCATCGAGCGCCTGGAGCGGGCCGGCGAGGCGGAGATCGGCGAGATCTACGGCATCGGCCCGCAGATCGCAAAGGCCGTCACCGCCTTCTTCGCGGAGGAACGGAACCGTAGGACCGTCCAGCGGCTCCGCGACGCCGGCGTCGTCATGGCCGAGGAGGGCGCCCACGAGGGACCCCGTCCCCTGGCCGGCAAGACCCTCGTCCTCACCGGCAGCCTCAGGAGCCTGACGCGTGACCAGGCCAGGGACCTCGTGACCCGGCTCGGCGGGCGCGTCAGCGGCTCCGTGTCGAAGAAGACCGACTACGTCGTGGTGGGCGAGGACCCGGGTGGGAAGGCCGACGACGCGCGCCGCCTCAAGGTCGAGATCCTCGGCGAGGAGGAGTTCCTCCGGCTGGTGGGACGCGCGTCGTGAGGGCCGGGACTGTCGCCTTCGCCACCGTGCTGCTGGTCTCGGCTGCAGCGATGGCCGCGGAGCCCGCTCCGCCGCTCACGCGCGAGCAGGCGCTCGAGCAGCTCGCTCGGGGTGCCGCGGAGTCGCGCCGGCAGGCCGCTGGCTGGCTCGGTGAAGCGGGCCTCATGGCCGACGTCCCCGCCCTGGTCCAGGCACTCCGCGACCGCGACGGGATCGTCCGGGGGCTGGCGGAGAACGCCCTCTGGCAGGTCTGGAGCCGCTCGGGCGATCCGGAGGTGGACGCGCTCTTCGCCCTCGGGGTCGAGCAGATGACCCAGCGCGCCAACGGCGCCGCCATCGAGACCTTCACGCGGATCATCGAGAGGAAGCCGGACTTCGCCGAGGGCTGGAACAAGCGGGCGACGGTCTACTACCTCATCGGCGAGTACGAGAAGTCGCTCCGGGACTGCGACGAGGTGCTGAAGCGCAACCCCAGCCACTTCGGGGCGCTGGCTGGCTACGGGCAGATCTACCTCCAGCTCGGCGTGCCCGAGCGGGCGCTGGAGCACTTCCAGCGAGCCCTCCGCGTGAACCCCAACCTGGAGCAGGTGCAGGCCGCAGTGGAGCAGCTCCGCGAGCTCCTCATCCGGAAGCGTCGCGGCACCATCTAGTGCTCTATCCCGGAGATCCGAAGCCAACGCGCGCGCCGGGGCCGGGGGCCTTCCCCGCGGAACCGTGGCTTCTGCGCGATGCCGGAGCCGCAGACCTCACTCGCGCGGTTCGGTCCGAGACGTTGCCGCGGGTGGCGACTCAGCGTGTTCCGCGGGGAGGGCCCCCTGCCCCGGCCCGCGGGTCCGCCGCAGCTGCGTGATGGAAAAGCCCCTCACCCGCCCATAGGAGGAATCCCCGTGCCCCTCAGCGCCCAGCAGATCGACGCCCTCAGAAAGATCACGAGCCCCAGTGTCGCGAACGCCATCGAGACCTTCAACGTGCGGCCCCGCGAGCAGGGCAATCTCTCGTCCGACATCCGCGCCCTCTTTCCCGAGCTCGGCCCCGTGGTGGGCCACGCCGCCACCTGCCTGATCCGCGCCGAGCGCGGCCCCCTCGAGGGCCACCGTGCGAGCCTCTTCGCCTGGTGGGACTTCGTCCTGAGTCTCCCCGCGCCGCGGGTCATCGTCGTCCACGACCTCGACGACCCGCGGGGCCAGGGGGCCCAGTGGGGGGAGGTGCAGGCCAACATCCACCGGGCCCTGGGCTGCGTGGGGGTGGTGACGGACGGCTCGGTGCGCGACCTCGACGAGGTGCGAGCGCTGGGCTTCCAGTTCTGCGCGGCGCACGTCTCGGTCTCCCACGCCAACGTCCACATGGTGGACTTCGCCATCCCGGTCAAGGTGGGCGGCGTCTGGGTCAAGCCCGGCGACCTCATCCACGGCGACCAGCACGGGGTGCTCACGCTCCCCGAGGAGATCGTCCCCGGCATCCCCGAGGCCGTGGCCAGGGTCGAGGCCATGGAGCGCCGGATCATCTCGGCCTGTCGGGCCCCCGACTTCACCGCCGAGAAGCTCAAGGCCGTGTACCGGGAGATCCGTCCGGGGACCTACTGATCCCTCTCGCCGAACTCGTGAACGCCGGGGCCCGCTCTCCGCGACAGTCACTGGCGCGGCAAGGGCGGCGGAAAGAGGCTTGCCCGCCGGTGGCGGAAGAGACCCATGGCGGCTGGACCGAGGAGCACCGCCGCGCCGACGAGCCGCCCTGCCGCCGTGCGCCGCCGCCAGCCCGTCCATCCGCGTTGAGCAGCCCGGGCCAGCTGCCGTACAATGGCGGCGCCGGCGCCGGCCCGAAGCGGGTGCGGCCGCCTGGCGCCCATCATGATCGAGATCCGCCTCCCGTCCCTGTCCGACGCCGGCCCCTGCACCGACCTGGCCGCCCTCGTGATCGGCCAGGAGCGCGCGGGGCCGTTCATCAAGTCACACCTGGAGCGGCATCAGCTCGTCGTGGCCGAGGCGGACGGGGAGGTGGTCGGATGCCTCGCCTACCGCACGGACTGGTTCCAGTGCACCCTGGTCTCGCTGGTGGTGGTCCGGGAGGACTTCAGGCGCAGGGGCATCGCGAGGGAGTTCTTCAAGACCGTGGAGGCCGTGTCCCTGAGCCCGCGGCTCTTCTCCTCCACGGAGGAGACGAACGCGCCCGCCATCCGCATGCACACGGCACTGGGCTTTGCGCCGAGCGGCTACATCGACAACCTGCCCCAGGGAACGCGGGAGCTGCTCTTCTACCGGCGCATCGCCCCCCGCGGCGCCGCGGGCTGACGGCGATGCGGACCGCGTTACTCGCATCGCGTGAGGAACGGACGCAGCGCGACCATCCGGCGGGGGCGGGCGGGCGCCAGCCCGGGTGCCCGCCTGGCGTGACGGCAACTCGCATCGCGTGAGGAACGGACGCAACGCGCCCATCCGGCGGGGGCGGGCGGGCGCCAGCCCGGGTGCCCGCCTGGCGTGACGGCAACTCGCATCGCGTGAGGGAACGGACGCAGCGCGCCCATCCGGCGGGGGCGGGCGGGCGCCAGCCCGGGTGCCCGCTTGGCGTGACGGCGACTCGCATCGCGCGAGGGAAGGGGCGCAGCGCGCCCATCCGGCGGGGGCGGGCGGGCGCCAGCCCGGGTGCCCGCCCCTATTGAAAGGACCACCACATGCCCGAGAAACCGAAGCTGATCGCCGAGGCCGAGGAGGAGTTCGCCGCCTTCAAGCGCGCGCTGGCAGGGCTCACCGAGGCCCAGATGCGGGAAATCTGGTGCGGGACGTGGGGCGTCCGGGAGATCGTGGCGCACATCTCGGGCTGGCACCGCGAGCTGTGCCCGGCGCTCCTGCGGCTCGGTCGCGGCGAGAAGCCGATCCCCGAGGGCGTCTCGTACGACGACGTGGACGCGTGGAACGCGAGGTTCACCGCCGGGAAGAGCTCCTGGGCGACGGAAGCCCTCCTCGCCGAACTGGACGCCTCCCACGCCGACTTCCTCCGGGCGGCGCGCGGCGTGCCCGAGGACCGCCTACTGCCGGGCAGGACCGCGTACAAGATCGTGGACCTGAACAGCCGCCATCACTACCAGGCTCACCGCGACGACATCCTCGGCTGGCGCCGCTTGCGGGGCATCTGATCCCGCGCCCGTGACCACGGACCTTGCGCGGACGCGCCGCGCCCGGTGGTGGATCATCGCGGTGCCGGCGCTCCTCTACTTCTTCTCCTACTTCCACCGGATCGCGCCCGCGGTGGTGGCGGCCGACCTCATGGGCGCCTTCGCCGTCCCGGCCGCGGCGCTCGGATCCCTCTCGGCCATCTACCCGTACTGCTTCGCCGCGATGGCGCTCCCCGGCGGGAGCCTCGCCGACACGCTCGGACCCCGCCGCACCCTCACGCTCGGCGCCCTCACCATGAGCGTCGGCGCCGTGGTCTTCGGCCTGGCTCCGGCCTTTGGCACGGCCCTGGCGGGCCGCCTGCTGGTGGGGCTCGGCGCCTCGGTGATTCTGATCGCCTCGCTCCGCCTCGCCGCGGAGTGGTTCCGAACCGACGAGTTCGCGACCGTCTCCGGCTGGAGCCAGACGGTGGGCTCTCTGGGCGCCCTGGTGGGGACGACGCCGCTGGCGCTCCTGGTCGAGGGGCTCGGCTGGCGCTCGGCCTTCGTGTCGATTGGCGGGTTCACCGCCCTCCTGGCGGGGGCCTGCTTCCTCCTCGTACGCGACCAGCCGAGCGCGCTCGGCCTGGCGCCCATCAACCCCGTGCGCCCCGGTCCCGCGCCCAGTCTCCGGGCGGTGCTCTCCGGAATCCCCGCGGTGGCGGGAAACCGGCGCTCATGGCCGCCCGTGCTCACCTCCACCGGCGTCTACGGCGCCTTCGTGGCCTTCGTGGGACTCTGGGGCGTCCCCTACCTCACCCAGGTGTACGGCGTGCCCCGCGTCCAGGCCTCCAACCTGATCGCCCTCGCGGCCGTGGGGCTGCTCGTCTCCTCGCCGCTGGTGGGCTGGGCCTCCGACCGCTGGCTCGTTCGCCGCCGCCCCCCGCTCGTCGCGGCAACGGCGCTCTACGTCGGCGTGTGGGCGGCGCTGGTCCTGCCCGGGCAGCCCGTGCCGCTCGGCTGGATCGGCCCCCTCTGCTTCCTCCTGGGATTCGGCTCCGGGGCGGTGGTCGTGGTCTTCTCCTGCGTGCGGGAGGTCAACGATCCCCGCTACCTGGGCGTGGCGCTGGGGTTTCACAACCTGCCGGTGTTCCTCGGCTTCGCCCTCATGCAGTGGCTGACAGGCGCCCTCCTCGACGCCGGCTGGGAGGGCGCGCTGGCCGCGGGAACGCGCATCTACTCGCCGGGTGCCTACCGCGGGGCGTTCGCACTCTGCCTGGCCGTCTCGGCGGCCGCGCTCGTCTGCGCCTGTCTCGTGACGGAGACGCGCTGCCGCAACATCTGGCGGGCCCCCTGAGCGGGAGAGCCTGCCTGTCAGGATGCGGGAGAACTCCGCAGGCGGCTCAGACGACGTCGTCGGTGCGGACGATGACCTCCCCGAAGCGACCCAGGGCCGGCGGGGGGAGGCTCTTGTAGACCTCGGCCAGACGCGCGTTGATCTCGCGATTGGCCAGCGCGAAGAGGCTCCGGCCCTCGGCGTCCCCCTCCACAAGGAACGGGCCCATCCGGTCCACCTCGAGCACCCAGAGCGCCTGGGCGATGCCCAGCTCCTCGAGCCAGTGGACGCCGAGCACCCGCCTGATGGAGCGCCCGTAGGTGGCGCCGAGGCCGTAGCCCACGGTGGTGAGGTACACGGCGCCCTGGGGGACGAACCACTCGCGATACGCCCGCTCGGTGAGCCCGGCCTTGCCGACGATGACCTTGGCCCCGGAGCGCTCGAGCCAGGCCGCCATGGACCGGCCGAAGCGGAAGCTCGCCGTCGCCGTGACCGCTTCCACGGCATAGGAGCCGTCGGGGCGCACGCTGGCGGCCGGCGAGCAGTGGAAGCTCACGTTGGACAGATCGGCGAGGCCCGGCGGCAGTGGCAGTCCCTTGTCCACCACCTGGCGGTAGACGCCCTCGCGCGCGGTGTAGAGCGCGCCGCTCAGATAGACCACATCCCCGAGGGTGAGCGCCCTGAGACCCCGTTCCGGCACGGGCGTCGTGAGGTGGATCTCATCCATGCGGACGTCGTCGAGCCGCTCGATGGCCATCACTCGATCCCCGGTCGCCGGTAATAGTCGGTGAACCACGCCGGGTCGGCGCGGAACTCGACGCGCCCGTCCAGATGGATGCGGGCCGTGGCGCGACGGGACGAGAGACAGAACTGGTGGATGCCCACGGGCATGCCGCCGGTGTGGGTATGGGCCAGCTCCACGTGCGTCGCCACCACCATGGCGGTGCCCGCGAAGCCCATGGCGCCGATGCCGATCTGATTGCCCAGCGCCGTCAGTTCCGCCTCGAGCGCGGCGGCGCCGGGATCCGGGTTCCGGCTGCCGACGAGGCGGAGGCACGCCGCCTCCTTCCCGAGGCGCATGCAGGTGTCCTTGGCCCCGCCGATGCCGACGCCGACGATGGCGGGCTGGCAGGCGAGCCCGCGCTTGCCGCCCTCGACGAGGGTGTCCACGAAGAAGCGCTTGATGCCGGGGATGCCGTCGCCGGGGAAGAGCATGCGCCAGTCGGAGCCGAAGAGGCCGCCCTTGTGGACGGTGGTCACGTCGATCCAGGCGGCCGCGGGCTCGACGCTGTAGGTGATCTCGGGAGCGTGGATCCCGACGTTGGTGTTCGGGTCCTCCCGGGTGAGCGGGTGCACGCGGTTGGGCCGGAGCGGGATGGCCGCCGTGGCCTCCGCCGTCGCCTGCCTGAGCGCCCGCTCGAGGGCCGCGAGGCCGCCCTCGACGGCCGCCTCGTTGCCGAGCTTGACGTAGTAGCGCGGCAGCCCGGTGTCGGCGCACATGGGCCGGCGGTCGGCGGTGGCGGCGTCCCAGTTGGCGAGCATCTCGGTGAGGACGAAGCGGGAGAGCCGACCCGTCTCGCGCTCCCGGGCCCGGAGGATGCCCTCGCGGTAGTCGGGGGGGATGTCGATGGCGGCGCGGGCCGTCAGCTCGCGCGCCGTCTCCTCGATCACCTTCGCGGGAATCGGGCCCATGCGCCCTCACGCAGGCCGGCGGAGCCGGCTATCGGCGGCCCTGCTTCTCGTCCCGGCGCAGCTTGTACTCGATCGAGTCCACCAGCGCCCGCCACGAGGCCTCGATGATGTTGTCGGCCACGCCCACCGTGCCCCAGGTCTCGTCGCCGTCGCCCGAGGTGATGAGCACGCGCGTCTTGGCGGCCGTGCCCTTGGTCTCGTCCAGGATGCGCACCTTGTAGTCGAGCAGCGACATCTCGCGCAGGGTGGGATAGAACTCCTCGAGCGCCTTGCGGAGGGCGTGGTCGAGGGCGTTGACCGGCCCATTGCCCGAGGCCGCGGTGTGCTCCTCGATGCCCTTGACCCGAAGCCGCACGGTGGCCTCGGCCACGGGCTCGGCGTCGCCATTGTCCTCCTCCACGATCACGCGGAAGCCGTCGAGGTCGAAGTAGGAGCGATGGTTGCCGAGCGCCCGCTCCATGAGGAGCTCGAAGGAAGCCTCCGCGCCCTCGAACTGGAACCCCTCGTCCTCCAGCCGCTTCAGCATGTCGAGGATGCGCCGCGCCTCTGGTGTGTTCTTCCCGAGATCGATGCCGTACTCCTTCGCCTTCCAGAGGATGTTGGACTGGCCGGCCAGCCCGGAGACGAGCACCCGCCGGTGATTGCCCACCAGCTCGGGCGTCACATGCTCGTAGGTCTCCGGGTACTTCAGCACCGCCGAGACGTGGATGCCGGCCTTGTGGGCGAACGCGGAGTCCCCCACATAGGGCTGCGCCGGCCAGGGCTTGCGGTTGGCCAGCTCCGAGACGAAGCGCGAGACGGCCCGCAGGTCCCGCAGGTGGTCCTCGGGGAGACAGCGAAGCCCCAGCTTGAGCATGAGGTTCGGGATGATGGAGACCAGGTTCGCGTTCCCGCAGCGCTCCCCGTAGCCGTTGATGGTGCCCTGGACGTGGTTGACGCCCTCGGCCACGGCGGCCAGCGTGCTCGCCACGGCGCAGTCGGTGTCGTTGTGGACGTGGATGCCCAGCGGCGTGGCGGACTTCACGACCGTCTTGACCTCGCGGATGATCTCCGCCACCTCGTGGGGGAGGCTGCCGCCGTTGGTGTCGCAGAGGACGAGGCAGTGGGCTCCCGCGGCCTCCGCCGCGCGGAGCGTCTCGAGCGCGTACTCGCGGTTCCGCTTGAAGCCGTCGAAGAAGTGCTCGGCGTCGAAGATGACCTCCTCGAAGTGCTTCAGGAGGTAGGCCACCGAGTCGCCGATCATGGCGAGATTCTCCGGGAGCGTGGTGCCCAGGGCGGAGGTGACGTGGAAGTCCCAGGCCTTGCCGAAGATCGTGACGACGGGCGGGCCGGCCTCCACCATGGCCTGCAGGTTCGGGTCCTCCTGCGGCTTGACGCCGGGCCGGCGCGTGCTCCCGAAGGCGGTGATCTTGGAGGTCTTGAAGGCGGCGTCCTGGACGCGCCGGAAGAAGCGCAGGTCCTTCGGGTTCGACCCCGGCCAGCCGCCCTCTATGTAGTGGATTCCGAGGGCGTCCAGCCGCTGAGCGATGCGGACCTTGTCCTCCATGGAGAAGGCGACACCCTCTCCCTGGGTGCCGTCTCGGAGGGTGGTGTCGTAGACCTTGATGAGCCGTTGCATGGAGAACTCATCATCGGCCACCCTGCCGGGAGTGTCAAGATTTCCGGCTAGATGGCGCCCCCCGCCCGCAGCTGCTCGATCCTGGCCCTTGGCAGCCGCAGCACCTTCGTGAGGATCTCCTCCGTGTGCTGGCCCAGCAGCGGCGGCGGGGTGGAGGTGGATCCGGGCGTCCCGTGGAGCCGGATCGGCACGCCCATCACCGTGACCGGGCCAGCCTTGGGATGGGCGAGCGTCACCGCCATGCCGCGAGCCTTGAGGTGCGGGCTCTCGCACACCTCCGCCACGCTCTTGATCCTGCCAGCCGGCACGCCCGCCCGGTCCAGCCTCTGGAGCCACTCGGCGGCAGTCCTCGTGCCGAGCTCGGCGTTGAGCAGGGGAATCAGCGCCTCGCGGTTCTGCACGCGCCTGGCCTCGGTGTCGAAGCGCGGGTCCCGCACCAGATCCGGCCGCTCGAGGGCGCCGCAGAGCCGCTCCCACAGCGAGTTGTTCGCCACCCCCAGCGTGAGATAGGCGTCCTCGGCGCGGAAGACCTCGTAGGGGACGATGGAGGGATGCTGGTTGCCCCGGCGAGTCGGCCGGCCGCCCCCGTTCCAGTAGAGCCCGGCCTGATAGGTCAGCAGCGAGGCCATCACGTCGAGCATCCCGATCTCGACCTTCTGGGCGCGCCCCCAGCGCTCCCGGGCGAGCAGCGCCAGGGTGATCCCCTGGGCCGCGGCCATGCCGGAGACCAGGTCGGCGATGGAATTGCCCACCTTGACCGGCGGCCCGTCCGGAAAGCCGGTGAGGTCCATGAGCCCGGACTCGCCCTGAACGATGAGGTCGTAGCCGGGGCGGGAGGCCTCGGGCCCGCTCTCGCCGAAGCCGGAGATGGAGCAGTAGACCAGCCGCGGATTGTCCCGGGACAGCCGATCCCAGCCGAAGCCCAGCCGCTCCATGGTCCCCGGGCGGAAGTTCTCGAGGAGCACATCGGCGCGCCGGATGAGCCGGCGCAGGATGTCCTGCCCCTCGGGCGCCTTGAGGTTGAGGGTGAGGCTCTTCTTGCCGCGGTTGACGGCCATGAAGTACGTCGCTTCGCCGCCGGCGAAGGGCGGCCAGCCTCGGGTGTCGTCACCCTTGCCAGGCTCCTCGACCTTGATGACCTCCGCCCCCATGTCGGCCAGCGCCATGGCGCAGAAGGGGCCCGCCAGCACGCGGCTGAGATCCACGACGCGCATCCCAGCCAGCGGCGGGCGGGCCGCGGGGGCGCGCCGCAGGGGGCGAGATGAGGCGGGCTTCGATCGGGCCTTCGCTCTAGCCACGGGACCTCCCTTTCCAGATGCCCTTGACGACGCTCTTGGTGATGGCGGCCACCTTCTCGCCGCGGGCGCCCGCCCGCCGCCAGAAGAGGCGCGCCCGATCGGCGAAACCCAGGTGCGAGAAGTAGAAGACGGCGTTTACCTCCTCCACCGACACGGTGGAGCCGATCCGGACCCCCCGGGTCTCCTCACCGTGGCAGAAGAGCCGCGCCCCGCCCTCGAGCTCCACCAGGGCGATGTGCAGCGGCGAGCGGAACCCCTCCGGCGGCGAGTGGAGCGTGGTGAACGAGACGACCTCGCCGACGCCCGCCACGCTGTCCGGCACCATCCGCACCCCGTGATCGGGGCACGTCGGCGCGGGCGGCACCACGAGGCGCCGGCATCGGGGGCAGCGCGAGGCGGCGACGATAGTCTCGTGGATCACGAGCGGGCCTCCAGCAGGACGACCCAGTTGTTGGTGGCGATCCCGCCGATGGACTGCGCGAGTCCCACGCGCGCCTTCACCTGCCGCTTCTCGGCCTGCCCGGAGAGCTGCCAGGTCAGCTCGACGACCTGGGCGATGCCCGTGGCCGCCAGCGGATGGCCGCGCGCCTTGAGCCCTCCCGATGGGTTCACCGGCAGCCGGCCCTCGAGCCCGGTCTCACCGTCGAGCGTCGCGCGCCCGGCCTTGCCGGCGGGGACGAGCCCCGTATCCTCCAGCGAGATCAGCTCGAAGGGTGAGAAGGCGTCGTGGATCTCCGCCACCTCCACGCGCTCGGGGCCGAAACCCGCCATGCGGTAGGCCGCCCGCGCGGCGGCCTGTGTGGCGCGGAAGGAGCAGAGATCCGAGCGGTAGCGGACGGCGATGGCCTCGGTCCCCTGCCCGATCCCCGCCACACGCACGGCGCCGCCCTCCGCGCTCAGGACCACGGCCGCGGCGCCGTCGGAGATCGGACAGCAGTGGAAGAGACGCAGGGGGTCGGCCACGATCCGGCTCTCCATCACCGCCTCGAGCGTCACCGGCTCCTGGAAGTGGGCGAAGGGGTTCCGCTGCGCGTGGGCGTGGTTCTTCACCGCAACCTGGGAGATCTCGCGGAGCCCGAGGCCGGTCCGGTGCATCACGGCGCGCGTGATGAGCCCCGCCAGCGCCGGCATCGTGGTGCCGTAGCGCCGCTCGTGAGGGTCGATGGAGCGGCCGATGATCTCGGAGACACGTGGGGTGGGGAGATGGCTCATCTTCTCGCCGCCGAGGACGAGGACGGTGCGATGCAGGCCGGCGGCGATGGCCGCGTAGCCGCAGTAGAAGGCGGCCAGCCCCGAGGAGGTGGCCGTCTCGACGCGAAGAGCGGGTACCTGGGCGAGACCCAGGTGCGTGTTGATCAGCGAGCCGTAGTTGCCCTCGCCCGTGAACTCCTCGGGGTTCATCGCCGCCACGACGATGGCGTCGGGACGCTCCACACCGGCGCTGTCGAGCGCCACGCGGGCGGCCTCCGCCATGAGGTCTGGAAGGCTTTCCGCCCGCTTCCCGAAGCGTGTCATGCCTGCGCCGGTGATCCAGACGCCGCTCACCCGTCCATTTCAAACTGCCCTCCCTCGGGTGTCAATGTCCTTGCGCTCGCTCGCGAGGGGCGCCGTTGTCCCGGGAGGCCACCGCGACGGCGGCGCCCTGGCGCGGCACGCTCACGCCGAACTCGCGCATGAGGCGCAGGAGATAGGTCCGCTGGAGCCCCAGCGCCCGTGCCGCCTGGGTCCGGTTGCCACCGAGCTGGGTGAGCGTCGCCTCGATGAGCCGCCGCTTGAACTCGGTGACGGCGCCGTGGAACCCCGGCGGCGGCTTCGGAAGGCCAGGGGCCGGCGTGGGAAGCGGAGCGGGTCGCGCTGCGGCGGCGCCCATGACTCCGATCCAGGGCAAGCCGTGTGCCACGGCCGGGCGTGCCGCCAATTCAACCAGATGGGAGCCCCGGGCGCCCGGGGCTGCACGGCCCGCTGTGCAGTGAAACCGCGCGGGTGCCCTCCGGACTGGGCAGTGGGCCGTGCGATCCCGGAGCGGAGGCAAGAGAACGGGGACCCGCGCCGTGGGGTCCCCGTTCGATGCGAGGGCGTCGGGTGAGACTACGCCTTGGTCGCGGGCTTGACGCCCGGATTGTCGGCGAAGAACTTCTTGTTGATCTCGATGAACTGCTTCCAGTTGGCCGGCACCTCGTCCTCGGCGAAGATCGCCTTCACCGGACACACCGGCTCGCAGGCGCCGCAATCGATGCACTCATCCGGGTGGATGTAGAGCATCTCGGGACCTTCGTAGATGCAGTCCACCGGGCAGACCTCGACGCAGGCCTTGTCCTTGACGTTGATGCAGGGTTCAGCGATGACGTAAGCCATTCAGGCCTCCTGTTGACCGGCGCCGCCGGCGGAATACTCACGGCTTATCGCAGTCTTGACCGCGACAACCCTGGTATGTGTACCAAGCCGCCTCCCGGGTGTCAAGCCGTTTGACCGCCCCCCTCGCCCGCTGCTGAACACTCCAGCACGCCGCTCGAGGAAGTCCGGATGCAAAGCGCGCCCGGCGGCCGCACGCCCAGCGTACTCCCCATGGGGTGAGCGTGCGGCTGAGCGTGCCAGCGCCGCAGGTGGCCCTGTGTCAGCGGCCTGCTAGAGGGAGCGAAGCTTGGGGTCCAGCGCGTCCCGGAGCGAGTCGCCGAAGAGGTTGAAGGCGAACACCGCCAGGCTGATGGCGAGCCCGGGGAAGACGGCCATCCAGGGCGCGGTCTCCGCGAACTCGACCGCGGCGCCCCGCAGCATCAGCCCCCACGCCGCGGTCGGCTCCTGGACGCCGAGGCCCAGGAAGGAGAGCGAGGCCTCCAGCAGGATGGCCTGCCCCAGGAACGCCGTCAGCATGATCAGGAAGGGGGCCATCACGTTCGGGAGCATGTGGCGCAGGATGATCCGCCCATGCCCGAACCCGGCCGCCCTCGCCGCGTCCACGTAGGGCATCTCGCGGATGGCCAGGGCCGAGGAGCGGATGACGAGCGCGCAGCGCGGGATCATGGGCAGCGTGATGGCCATGATCAGGTTGTGGAGCGCGTTGCCGAGAATGGCCACGATCGCCAGCGCCAGGATGATGAGCGGGAAGGCGAGGAACACGTCCATCACGCGCTGCAGGTAGAGATCCACCCGCCCGCCGAAGTAAGCGCTCCCCACGCCGAACACGGCGCCGACGGCGGCCCCCAGGAAGGCCGAGCCGAAGCCCACGAGCAGCGCGGTGCGCGAGCCGTAGATCAGCCGCGAGAGCACGTCCCGCCCGAAGGAGTCGGTGCCGAGCCAGTGGTGGACCGTCGGCGGGGCCAGCATGCCGCCGAAATCCACCGCCACGGGGTCGTACGGCGCCAGCGCCTCCGCCAGCAGTCCCACCGCGATCATGATCACCACGACGACCGCGCCGATGGCCCCCAGCGGCCGCCGCCGCGCGAAGTCGCGGACCACGGCGAGCCGGGAGCGCGCCGGCGCCCCCTCGACCTCGATCCCCACATCCGCGGGCGCGTTGATGGCCATGTGGTCTACCGGAACCGGATACGGGGGTCCAGCCACGCGTAGAGGATGTCCATGGCGAAGTTCACCAGGATGAAGAAGCCCGCGACGATCAGGACCAGGGCCTGGATCAGCGTGTAGTCGCGGTGGGCCACCGCCTGGACGAACAGCAGGCCGAGCCCGTTGAGGTTGAACACCTGCTCGGTGACGACGAGCCCCCCGAGCAGGAACGCGAACTCGATGCCCACGACGGTCATGACCGGCAGCATGGCGTTCTTGAGGGCGTGGCGCGAGAGCACGAGCTTCTCCACGAGCCCCTTGGACCGCGCCGTCCGGATGTAGTCCTCGCGCAGCACCTCGAGCATGGCCGAGCGGGTCATGCGCGTGGCAACGGCGGAGTAGCGATAGCCCACGGCCAGCGCGGGCCAGACGAGCTGGAGCATGTTCTGCCAGGGGTTCACCCAGAAGGGCGTGTAGACCATCGGCGGGAGCCACTTGAAGACGATGAGCAGGCCCAGGATGAACACGATGCCGAGCCAGAACGACGGCGTCGCCAGGCCTGCGATGGAGAACACCCGCACGACATAGTCCACCCAGGTGTCCTGCTTGAGGGCGGCCACGACGCCGAGGGGGATGGCGAGCACCACCGCCACCGCCGTGGCCATGATCGCGACCTGCATGGACAGGGCGAACCGGAGCTTGACCTCCTCGTAGATCGGCGCCCCCGTCCACATGGACTGGCCGAAATCCAGCCGGACCGCCCCCCACAGCCAGGTGGCGAACTGCTCCCACACCGGCCGGTCGAGGCCGAACCGGGCCCGCTCCTGCGCCAGCATCTCCTCGGAGACCGAGCTGCTGTCGCCGGCCAGGCGCAGCTCCGCGACGTCGCCGGGGATGACGCGGATCAGGAGGAAGATGAGGGCCGCCGCCCCGAACAGGGTCGGGAACATCAGGAGAAAGCGCTTGAGGAGGTACGTCCGCATGCCGCCCCGTGTCCGGGGCCCCGGGCCGGATGGCGCCGGTCCTGGGGCCCCGCACCGTCGTCTACTCGCTGAGCCAGACCGTGTCGAGCTGGTTGTTCAGGTAGTGGCTCGGCGTGATCGTCCAGCCCTTGACCTTGGAGCTGTGAGGGATGATGCGGTGCCACTGGAGCGTGTACAGCACGTGGACCTCCTCGTCGATCAGGCGCTTCTCGAGCGCCCGGAGGGTCTTCCGCCGCTCATCGGGATCGATCGCGCGGGCCTGTTTCCGGAAGAGATCGTCGATGACGGTGTCCTTGTGCTTGCCGTAGTTCGCGTCCGAACCGGTGGCGAAGCGGTGCAGGTCGAGGTCCGGCTCGACGATGAAGCCGCAGGCGAAGTCCATGGCCGCCTCGAAGTCACCCCGCTTGAGCATGGGGTGGTAGGCCGAGGCCTCGACGATCTCCTGCTTGACGGTGAGCCCGATCTGCCGCCACTGGTCGATGAGCCAGATCCCGATGGGCTCGTAGGGCTGCGGGATCCCGCGGTTCTTGAAGGTGAAGGCGAAGCCCTCGGGAATGCCCATCTCCTTGAGGAGCCGACGGGCCTCGGCGCGGCTGGCGTTGACGTCCCGGCTGTAGCCGGCAAGCTTCGCCAGCTCCTCGGGCGGAGTGGCCCACGGCGTTCCCGGCACCTGGATGCCGGCCACGTCGCGCACGATGGCGATCTTGGAGAGGTTCTTGGAGGCCTCGTAGCGGTCCAGCGCCAGGGTCAGGGCGCGGCGGAAGCGTTTGTCGTCGAACGGCTTCTTCTCGTGGTGCAAGGCGACCATCAGCACGCAGTCCCAGGGGCTCTCCTGGACGGTGATCTTGGGGCCGAGCGCCTGGACCAGGCTGTCGCGGTCGGCGGGGGTGAAGCCGCGGAACTGGATGTGGGCGCGCTCGCCGCGGACGGCCGCCACCTGGGCGGAGGACGAGCTGATGAAGAGGGCGCGGTAGCCATCCAGATAGGGCTTCCCCTTGTCCCAGTAATCCGGGTTCTTCTTGCCCACCCAGTGGGAGCCCTTGACGTGCTCGACGAACCTGAACGGCCCCGTGCCCATGACGTTCTTCTCGTACCAGCGCATGTCCTTGGCGAGGATGTCCGCCTTATAGATGAAGTTCCACGGCGACGAGAGGTTGAGGAGGAAGGACGACTCGGGCCACTTCAGCCGGAACCGGATCGTGTGGGGATCCGGGGCCTCCACCACCTCCACGGCCTGGTAGGAGGCCTTCCGCGAGGACTTCATCCCCTGGGGCGGGAAGATGATCTTGTCGAAGCTCGCCTTGACGTCCCGGGAGGTCATCTCGCTCCCGTCGTGGAACTTGACCCCCTTGCGGAGCTTGAAGGTGTACATCATCCCGTCCTTGGCGATCACCCAGGACTCGGCCAGGTCGCCAGCCGGCTTGGTACCGGTCTTGTCGAACGGATCCACTCGCAGGAGGGTGTTGTAGTGGGGAGCGACGGGGTGGATGAGCCCGAAGGTCTCCTCCTGGTGTCCGTCGTAGCTGGGGGGCTGGGAGGGGACGGCGAAGACGAGCTCCCCGCCGTAACGGGGCTTGTTCTGGGCCGCTGCCGGGCCCGCCAGGCCTGCGAAGGCGACCGCCGTGGCGAGCAGCAGCACCAACGACCTCGCGATCGTGCTCATGGGCACCTCCCCCTAGGATTGTTGGGAACCGAGCCCCTGCGACTCAAACCGTGAAGAGAGCCCGCGGGTTCCGAGCGGTGGCCGTACCTTAGCCACTGCGCCGGCGGTCTGTCAAGGGGGAGGGCGTCACTCTCGGACCCTAGACCCTGATGCATGCCGCCCGATGATCCGGGCGCACCTCCCGGAGCTCGGGAACGAGCCGCCGGCACTCCTGCACGGCAATGGGGCAGCGGGGGTGGAAGACGCAGCCCGAGGGCGGGTGAAGGGGGCTCGGCACCTCGCCCCCGAGGACCACCCGCTCCCGGCCCGCCTCCACCGCTGGGTCCGGGATCGGGACGGCCGAGAGGAGCGCCTTCGTGTAGGGGTGCTGGGGGTTCTCGTAGAGCGACTTCCGATCGGTGATCTCCGCGATCTTGCCCAGGTACATGACGGCCACGCGATCGGAGATGTGCCGCACCACCGAGAGGTCGTGGGCCACGAAGAGGTACGTGAGCCCGAACTCGGCCTGCAGCTCCTCCAGCAGGTTGATGATCTGGGCCTGGATCGAGACATCCAGGGCCGACACCGGCTCGTCGCAGACGATGAGGCTCGGCTCCATGGCCAGCGCCCGGGCGACGCCGACCCGCTGCCGCTGCCCGCCCGACAGCTCGTGGGGGTAGCGGTCGGCCATGGCCGGCAGGAGCCCGGCATGCGACAGGAGCTGCGTCACCCGCGCCTTCCGCGCCGAGCGCTCGGGAACGATCCCGTGGACAGCCAGGGGCTCGGCGATGATCTGCCCCACGGTCATCCGCGGGTTGAGCGAGCTGTACGGGTCCTGGAAGATGACCTGCATCCGGCGCCGGACCTTCCTGAGCTCCTGGTGGTTGAGCCCGGTCAGGTCCCGCCCCTCGAAGATGACCTGGCCGCTGGTGGGCGTCTCGAGCTGGAGGATGCAGCGGCCCGTGGTGGTCTTCCCGCAGCCCGACTCGCCCACGAGCCCCAGGGTCTCGCCCCGGCGGATCGAGAAGCTCACACCGTCCACGGCCTTGACCAGGGCGGGCTTGCCCCCGAAGAAGCCGCCGCCCACGGGAAAGTGCTTCACCAGGTTGCGGACCTCGAGAATGACGTCGCTCATCCGTGCCCGTTTTTTCCCAGCTGCCCCGCCACCCAGCAGGCCGAGACGTGCTCGGGCCCCACCCTCTCGAGCTCGGGGCGCTCGGCCCGGCAGCGGTCGATGGCGAAGGCGCAGCGCGGGGCGAAGGCGCAGCCGGGCGGCAGCCGCGTGAGGTCCGGGGGCTGGCCCGGGATGGGCGCGAGCTTGGCCTTCCTGGGCTCGTCGAGCCGCGGCACCGACCGGAGCAGGCCGAGGGTGTAGGGGTGGCGGGGGTGGGCGTAGATCTCCCGGGCCGTGCCGCGCTCCACGATGCGGCTGGCGTACATCACGTTGACGCGGTCCGCGTAGCGGGCCACGACGCCGAGGTTGTGGGTGATCATGAGCATCGCCACGCCGAGCTTGCGCGAGAGGTCCTTCAGCAGCTCCAGGATCTGGGCCTGGATGGTCACGTCGAGCGCCGTCGTCGGCTCGTCGGCCAGGATGAGCGACGGGTTGCAGGCCAGCGCCATGGCGACCATGATCCGCTGGCGCATCCCCCCGCTGAACTGATGCGGGTACTGGCCGAGCCGGCGCTCGGGGTCGGAGATTCCCACCAGGGTGAGGATCTCCGCCGCCCGGCCGCGGGCCTGGGCCGGCGTCATCCCCAGGTGGATCTCCATGGTCTCGGTGACCTGGCGGCCGACGGTGAGCACCGGGTTGAGCGAGGTCATGGGCTCCTGGAAGACCATGCTGATCTCGCGCCCGCGGATCCGGCGCATCTCCTCGTCGGACAGCGCGAGCAGGTCCCGCCCCTTGAAGAGGATCGCGCCGCCCACGATGCGCCCGGCCGGGGCCGCCACAAGCCGCATCACCGACAGCGCGCTGACGGACTTGCCGCAGCCGGACTCCCCCACGAGCGCCACGGTCTCCCCCGCCCGGACGTCCCAGGAGACGCCGTCCACGGCGCGCACCACGCCGCCCCCGGTGGAGAACTGCGTCTGGAGGTCCCGCACCTCGAGGAGGACATCCATGGGGCGGGAGTCTAGCACGGAAGTGACGGTCACCAACCGGTGCGACCGGAGCGGCAGCGGGCGCGGGCGAGATGGGACGAGGCGCCAGGGCGGAGCGCGGAGTAGAGCCGGCAGACGGCCTCGGCGACGCAGGGCCAGCGGTGCTCGGCGGCCCAGCGCTGGGCCTCGCGCCCGAACTGCTCGCGACGACGCGGGTCCTCGAGGAGCAGCGCGGCACGCTCGGCCAGCGCGGCCGGATCGCCCTCCGGCACGAGGAAACCGGTCGCACCGTCGCGGACCGTGGTCGTGAGCCCCCCCACCCGGGAGGCGATCACGGGGCTGCCGCAGGCCATGGCCTCGAGCGCCACCATGCCGAAGGACTCGTAGTAGGAAGGCATGACGGTGGCGTCCGCGGCGGCATAGAAGAGGCGCAGCCGCTCCTGGGGCTGCGCCCCAAGGAAGCTCACCCGCTCCCTCAAGCCGAGCCCGCTGACGCGCTCCCTGAGGTACTCGGCATGCCCGTTCTCCGGCTCGTCCTGATCTCCCCCCACGATGAGGAGCCGGGCGGCCCCGTCGAGCACCGTCATGGCCTCGAGCAGCGTCTCGAGTCCCTTGATGGGCTGGAGCCGGCCGACGTAGAGCAGGAGCGGGTCCGGCGGCAGCGCCAGGAGCGCCTTGGCCTCGTCGCGAGGAAGGGGCCGGAACAGCTCGGTGTCCACGCCACAGGGGATGACGGCGATGCGGTCGGTGGAGGCGCCGTAGTACCAGGCCAGATGCGCCCGCTCCACGACGTTGGCGGCAACGATCCGGTCCGCCAGGCGGACGATCCGCTCCTCCTCCACGAGCCGGATCTCCGGCTCCACCTCGGCCGCCGTGCGCGCCACGGAGTTCTTGAGCCGGCCCAGCGTGTGGAACATCTGGACCACCGGCACGCCCCATGACTGCCGGAGCGCGAGCCCGGCCACCCCGGAGAGCCAGTAGTGGGCGTGGATCAGATCGTACTCGAGCCCCTCGGCCCGGCGGTACGCCTCGACGCCGGCGACGAACTCGGGCAGGTGGCGGTGCACCTCCTCGCGCGCCATGGGCGCCTGGGGCCCGGCAGGGAGATGGATCACGCGGGCCCCCGCCCCCAGGTCCACAACCCGGGAGATGCCCGGGTTCTGCGACCGGGTGAACACGTCGACGTGGACGCCCATGCGCCCCAGCTCCCGGGCCGTGGCGCGCACGTAGACGTTCATCCCCCCCGTCTCCTTCCCGCCGAGGGCCGCCAGCGGGCAGGTGTGGACGGACAGGATGGCGACCCGGAGCGTCACGGCGCCACCCGTACGGTGAAGAGATCGGCGGGCACCGGTCCGAAGGCGTACTTGTACGCCTCCTCGCCGCGCAGGAAGTCGAAGACGGCGATGCCACGCTCGATGGCGTCCCGGATCACGTGCCCGAGCAGCACGATGCCCGGAGCCAGGCGGGCCCGGGTCGGATCGAAGCCCGAGTTGTAGAGGCCGACCGCCCCGCCGTACTCAAGGCAGAGGAAGGCGGCGATGGGGGCGCCGCCGGAGTCGAGGAACCAGAGCCGCGCCCAGCCCGCCTCGGCGAGCGCCCGGAGGGCGTCGCGGAAGAACCGCTCCATCGCCTCGTCCATGAAGCGCGCCTTGCCGGCTCGCGACAGGCGATGGAGTCGCAGGAACTCGGTCATGGCGTCATCCCATCCATCGGGGCCAGCCACGCTGCGGAGCTCGGTCCCGGGCAGCTCCGCCTCGAGCCGGCGCATCTTCCGGCGCAGCTCGTGCCGGTCCTTGCCCGACAGCCGCGCGAGGTAGGCCTCCCAGGTCGGCGGCAGCGCCAGGACCGGGCAGCGCTCCTCCCGCTCGATCCGGGTCCCGAGCCCGTGGGGCGGCGCCAGCACGGGCAGCAAGGCGAGCGTCGGTGAGGCCGCCCGGATCCCGTGCAGGTCCCACTCGCCCGCGGCCGGCGCCCGATGCTCCAGGAGTGCCCCCCAGATCTCCTCCTCGCGCCCGGCCGGCGCGATCAGATCCAGGTAGTCGGAGACATCCACGCCACCGACGAGGCGCATGAGCGGGCCCGCAGCCTCTTCGTAGAGCGGCAGCAGGCCCACCAGGGCGCCGCTGTCCTCGGAGACGGTGAAGAGCTGCAGCGCGCGGTCCCCGAGGAAGGCGTGGGCCCAGGCCGTCTGCCACTGCCAGCTGAGGAAGACCGACGGGAGGGAGGAGGCCGCGACGAGGGCGTTCCAGCCAGCGGCGTCCAGCCCGTCGAAGCCGGAGAGGGACTCGACCTTCATGCGCGGCTAGAGATCGGAATCATCGCCTCCGCCCTCCGGGGCCTCGCCGTCCGGGCCCCCGGCCCCGCCGCCCTCGTCGCCCTCGGCGATCGCCTCCTCCATGGCCGCCTCCACGTCCTCCCCCATGTCCTCGCCCATCTCCTGACCCATGCGCTTCATGAAGCGGGCCACGCTGCGCGGGTCGTTCTCGTCGAGATCGCCGTACTGCGCGGGATCGGCGAGGGAGTCGAGCCGGGCATCCTCGGACTTGACGGTGGCGAAGCGCGACATGAGGCGGGAGAGCTGGGCGCTGCCGCAGCGGGGGCAGATGGGGGGGGCGGCCGTGGATGGCGAGAGTACCAGCAGGCTCACCCGGCGGCGACAGCCGTGGCATTCGTACTCGTAGATCGGCACCTGGCACTCCTCCGCGCGGTTCTGGGGCTGCCCGTCATTCTAGCATTCCCCGCTCGGCCCGGTCGCCGCGGGGCGCGATCGCTGGCGCTGCCGCCTGCGCTCCCTCCACTCGGCCAGGACCTCCTCGCGGTCCGGCACCGGCTGGCCGAGCAGCTCCTTGATCTGGATGCCGTTGATCGCCGGGGCATCCTCCAGGTTGTTGTTCAGCTGGAAGTGGACGCGCCTGGCATGCCCGGCGAGCCCCTGGCCACGGGCGACGATCTCCCGGAGCTCCGCCTCGCCGTAGAGATAGCCGTACTTCTCGGCCACCGAGGGCGATTGCCCGGCGAGCTGCCTGAGGAAGCCCGCCGCGTTCCTGCCGTGAAGGCGCAACACCGCCACGGGCGCCGTGAGCGCCACCGTCGTGGCGACGCCGGCCCTGGTCCGGGGGGCGTCCACCGAGACATAGGCGAGCCCGGCGCGCGCCAGCCGGGGGAGCACCTCGCCGGTGTGGGCTGGCAGCCAGGAGGCGTCCCGGAACTCCACCGCAATGGTTGCCTCCGGCAATCGCTCCGGCAGCCCCTCGAGGTAGGCAAGCGCCTCGGGCCCGTAGCGCACCCAGGGAGCCATCTGGAAGAGCACGTAGGCGAGCTTGCCCGCATCCTGGAGCGGCCGGAGCGCCTCCCTGAAGGTGGCGAAGGCCCACTGGCGAGCCTCGGGGGGAAAGGCGCGATTGTCGATCTGCCCCCGTGCCGTGCGCCGGGCCGTGGCGGGAAGCATGGCGCCGAGCGGCTCGGGCAGCCGCTCGGCGTCCAGGTGGTGCCCCGTCAGGAGAGCATAGGCCTTCACGCCGAAGAGGAAGCCGGGCGGGGTGCGCTCCGCCCAGAGCACGGCGTTGCGGGCCGAGAGCGGCGCGTAGAAGGTGGAGTTGACCTCCACCGAGTCGAAGAAGCGCGAGTACCACCACAGCCGCTCCTCGGCCGTCATCGTCTTCTGGGGGTAGAAGCTTCCGCGCTCGATCATGCTCCGGTCCTGCCACGCGCAGAGGCCGACGCGGCACTCGGTGCGGACCGGCGTCGGAGGGGCGTAGCAGAGGATCGGGTCGGCGAGGTCCATGTGGGAAGTCCACGGCGCCGGCCGCCCCGGCGCCGGGTCAGCGCGCCTCCCCCCGTGATGGGGTCAGCGACGGCCGGTCAGCGTGAGGCGGCCAGGACCTGCCGCAGGACCCGCTGGACGTCACCCTGCGCGAAGGGCTTCCTGAGGCATGGGGCGCCGGTGGCCGCGAAGAAGTCGGCCGTGTCATCAGTGAGCATGTTGCCAGTCACGAACACCATGCGCTGGGCCAGGGAGGGGTCCAGCCGCTCCACCTCACGGTAGAGGCCCGGCCCGTCCAGCTCGGGCATGCGCACGTCGCTCACGATGGCGTCGAAGCCACCCGCCTGGAGCCGGTCCAGCGCCGCCAGGCCGTTCGGCGCCGTGGTGACCCTGTAGCCATCCAGCTCCAGGAGGTCCGCCAGGAGAGATGCGATTGCCGGCTCGTCGTCGACCACCAGGACAGTGGGACACGGCCTGCCCGGCGTGACCTCGACGCGCTCTGGCACCATCTTCCCAGCCATGGTCACCTCCCAACATCAAGGGGTCTCGTCGCTCACGGCCCACAACGGGCTGGGGGTAGGGTAACGCGAGTCCCCCCCGGGGGCAAGCCAAAAAAGGCGCTACTTCCGGCCATGTACATCACCTGACTGCCCCCCTCGTGCGCGCGGTCGAAGAGCGCCCGCAGGTCCTGATCCGCCCGGGCCCAGGCAGCCGAGAAGATCGGTGGACGTGCGTTGAGGACCGCGTCAATGATGTGCTCGCGCGCCACGAAGAGCAGGACGTTGACGCCGAAGGAGCCCCGGGTCGCCTCCCGGGTGGCGTCGATGTCCTTCCCGATCTGGTCGGCCGGGGTGCGGGCGATCCCCAGCGTCCCCAGGCCACCCGCGTTGCTGACAGCCGCCACGAGGGGCACGGAGGTGCCGCCGGCCATGCCCCCCAGCACGATCGGATGCCGGATCCGCAGCAAGTCACAGACCGATGTGTGGATCATGGGTGGGTGCCCTCCCCGGGTGGTGGCGGAGGATGCCTGGCCGTGCGCATCACCTACTTGGCGACGGTTGCACGAATTGCCCAAGCCCGCGCCGTCAAGGAGATCGACCCGTCCGCCGCCACCGGGATGCGCGCTCGTATATGGTCCCGGAGGCGCACTCTCGCGGTCTCCTCGAGCGACATGGCGTAGGCGGGGGCCGGCCCCTGCCCGCCGAGAAATGGTTGCCAGTAGTCCTCAAACCGCGCGAACGGTGTCGGGGTGTCGATGGCCCTCACCTCGACCCCCTGCAGCCCCGTACTGGTGAACAGGTCCACGAGTGCCCCCGGGCGGCACAGCGGAAAGCGGACCCCTTCGTCCATCCTCGCGGCGTCCGGGTCGAGCTCGACCGCTGCGTCCCAGAAGAACCGCATGAGCTCCATCCTTCCGGCGTAATCCCAGACGTACGCCCCAATCGTGCCCGCGTTGCTCGTTACTCTCGTCATCTCGGCCAGGGCGGCGCGCGGGTCCGGGACGAAGTTCAAGACCAGCCCCGAGACCACCACATCGACCGACGCGTCGCCCAGCTGGATCTCCGTCGCACTGCCTCGGTGAAGCGCCGCCAGGCCCGCGAGATGCTCTCTCGCACTCCTGAGAAATCCCTCCGAGGGCTCGACGCCAGCGACCGACGACGGCGAGCCGTGCTCGACAATCGCCGCGCAAAGCGCTCCCGTACCGCATCCCACGTCCAGCCATCTCCGCCCGGCTGGAATGGCCAACCACGAGAGAAACAGCGGCGCGATCCGACGGCTCCACCGGCCGACATACTGCTCGTAGGGGTTCCCACGCTCCCACGTGTCGGATACGTGCGTGTGGTCCATCGGTCACATCCTTCTACGTATCATTCGACTGTTGCGGACTTTCGAACAACCGCCAGCGCCGGCGGATGCGCGAGCGTTTGGTACACAACGCAATACCTCTCCGTCAGGCGCAGGAGAGTGGCAAGCTGCTCCTCCGAGGCATCGGTGTCGAGCGTGATCTGGAGCCGTATGTCCTGGAAGCCGACGGGAACCTCCTTTGACAGGCCCAGAGTTCCGCGGAAGTCGAGATCACCTTCTGCCAGGAGTGAGGCGTCTCGCAACTCGATGCCGAGTGCCGTGGCGACGGCATTGAGAGTCACGCCAGCGCAGGCCACCAGAGCCTCGAGCAGCATGTCGCCTGAGCACGCGCTCTGGCCACTCCCGCCCGTGGCGGGATGCAACCCCGCCACGACGAGCGCCTTGCCTGTCTCGATCTTGCAGCTGACGCCCTCACCGAGACGCCCCTGTGCGCGCAGGGTGATGAACGCGGCGTCCGGCGCCTCGCGGTAACGCTCTTTCAGAGGCGTCTGGACCGACCGCAACTCTTCCGCATTCATGACGAACTCCCCTCTCGACTCACCCGTGACGCCCAGCCGCCGGATGGTCATAGGCCGATTCCGCCTCGTCAACAGCTCTCGCGCCGACCTGGCCATGCACCGATCGTACCACTCCGGTGGGCGCGTTCTTGTCCGCCGAACGTGGCTGGATCCCTTCACGGAACCAGGGCGAACGCGCGGACGGGGCTGCCGTCCATGCCGTCGAGCTTGAGGGGCGCCGCGAAGAACTGAGCGCCGCGCCGTGGGAGAGTGCGCAGGTTGACGACGTGCTCCACGATCAGAACGTCGTGGCCCAGGATCTCGCGGTGCACCTTGAAGCCGATGGGATCAAAGTCAGCGAAACGTGCGTCATACTCCTCAAAGAAGTCGAATACGATGGCCCGCGGGTGCTGGGCGACGAGCCACCGGGCTGCGTCCAGCGTGAGGTACGGGGAGTCCGTCCAGTAGTCGTCGTGCCCCCACCGCCGCTCCGACCAATGGCTGTAGAGGACGACGATGTCACCTCCTCGCACGTCGCGCCCGACCGCCTCGAGGTGCCCGCGATCGACCGCCTCGTTGGCCGCGACTTCGCCGAGGTCCAGCACCACGGCCTCGCCGACGAGGCGGTCGAGCTCGACCTCGGCGATCTCCCGCTTCCCTGTGAGCGCGTGGCAGGGGGCGTCGACGTGCGTGCCCGTGTGGATGCAGAGATTCCGGATGAAGCCGATGCGAACCATCTCCTGGCTCTGCGTCGAGGGCCGGACGACGGTCTCCAGCTTCGGCCGATTACTACGAAGCGCCGGCGGCACCCCCATCGTCGGCGACGTGAGCACACTGAGGTCGACTAGCGCCATCGCTCGTTCCCTCCTTCGGGTTCACGGCCTTCCCGGGCCTCTGGGGCCAGGCTCACCTCACGCGAGCGCTACTCCTGTCCTGCTCCGCGGCCGGAGTGCGAGCGAGCGCGGCGAGATCGCGGAAAATGCTCGCATTCGGCCAGAACCGGCCAAACCGGAAGCGCGGATCTTGACCTGAGTCGGGACGCACTATCTGACTGTATCGTCGGCGCGTAGCAGCACTGATTGGGGGATCGTGAGGCCGATGGCTCTGGCGGTCTTCACGTTGATCACCAATTCGAATTTCGTCGGCCGCTCGATCGGCAAGTCACCCGGCAAAGTCCCATTCAGGATCTTGACCGCATAAGCGGCCGCGCGCCGGCACAGATCGGCATAACTCGCGCCGTAGCTCATCAGGCCGCCGACATGGACATATTCCGAGACATTGTAGATCGCCGGGATTCGGAGTGCCGCCGCCAACTCAGTGAGGCGCACCCTGTTGGTAAAGAACAGCGGATTTTCGATGACGATGAGCGCGTCGGGGCGCCGTGTCCGGATGCTCGCGAACGCGCGATCGAAATCCTCCACTCGCGGAGACTCCTCCGTCACGAGTGCAACGCCGAGAACTTTCGCCGCGCGCTCGGTTTCTGCCAGCTGCTCCGCCACGCCTGCTGCCGATGGGGCCAAGAAATACAGAGCGGCGATGCGCTTGGTCCTCGGGAACGCCTCCTTGAGCAATTCCATGCGCTTGGCCGACAGCTCGGTATGGGTACTGGTCAAGCCCGTCATGTTCCCGCCGGGATGCGCGAAGCTCTGGCCGAACCCCTGGCCTACCGGATCGGGTGCCAGCGCAAATACGATCGGTATCGTGGTACCGGACCTCTTGGCAGCCTGCGCAGCGACACCCGATGGCGCGAACAACAGGTCAATCTTCCGCGCCAGCAACTCGGCGACGAGCGCGGGGAGCCGGTCCAGTTTTCCCTCGGCCCAGCGCGGCTCGAGGATGACGTTCTTTCCGTCGGTGTACCCGAGTTCGCCCAGGCCGCGCACGAACGCATCGAGTTGCCCCTGGCTGGACTTGACGGTGCCATTGGTGAGGAAGCCGATGCGCCAGATCTTGGTCTGTTTCTGCGCAAAGGCCACCCGCGGCACTGCGAGTAGCGCAGCGCCGGTCAGCACGATCTTTCTGCGTGGAATCTTGCTCACAATCGGCCTCCCTGGAACCGCTGGAGTCTCCATTCCTGGCCCATCCCCTCCGCCCTGGCGTCACGACAGGAACATCCGGTCCACTACCGGACTCCGGACGGCGCCTGGCCCCCGGTTGAGGACCCGGGTACAGATCATGGTGCTCCGCACGTCTCGGTGCCCCAGGCATTCCGGGCGGGCCGGCCGTCATGGCCGTCGTCCGGCAGATGGGTCGCGAGCGCGTGCTGGAGGGTCTGGGCGGCTGTCGCGCTCGACCATCACCATCGCACTCGGTGAGCCGCCTCCCGCCTCCGGCCCGGCGAGGCCAGGGCCGTTCCCAGGCAGGCTAGAAGCCGGCGGGGCTGGCTGTCAAGGCCCCTCGACCGGCGTGCAGAATCCGCTTGACCTTACCCCACGGGGCAGGGTCTACGCTGCTCCCATGGCACGCGATGGCCTGTTGATCGGGGAAGTAGCGGCGAAGAGCGGAGTCAGCCGGAAGGCGCTCCGCCTCTACGAGAAGGCCGGCATCCTTCCGCCCTCGCGTCGTACCGCGTCGGGCTACCGCGTGTATGGCCCCGACACGCTGGCGCTCCTCGGGTTCGTCACGCAAGCGCGGCGCCTCGGTTTCCGACTGGACGAGATCAAGCGCATCGTGGCGCTCAAGCGGTCAGGTCGAGCGCCATGCAAGCACGTCCTGGACCTCGTTCGCGTGAAGCTCGAGAACATCGAACAGGCGCTCACGGACCTGGCAGAAGTGCGTGGGCAGCTTCGCGGGCTGCTACGGTCCTGGCCGTCCCGACGATACCGTTCTGCCGCTGTCTGTCCCTGCATCGAACATCTGACAGTCGTGAAGGGAGGGAGGTGACCACCATGGCGAACTACAAAGTGACCCTGTGCCCGGCCGGCTGCGGCCAGTGCCCGGATGTAGAGATCGCTGGTAGCGAGGTGCGGATCGGGGAAACGGGCAACCTCGCCGTCCTCAAGAAGGACGAGTGGAACCGGCTCGTTGACCTGATTCAGTCGGGCCAGCTGGCGAGGATCTGACTGGCGGCGGGTCAGCCGCGCGATTGCGGACCACGCGCGGTTGACCCGCTTCCTCCACAGTCGGCGCCTTAGGGCTCGCCCAGCCAGTAGCCGAATTGACCTGACTTGACGAAGACGCCTTCGCCGAGGTCCACACCAATGCCGCCGACCGCGACCCCGTCCACCTCGACGGCCCAGTGAGTGGGCTCCGGCATCCGTGCAAGAACCGAGACGCCTCATCACTCGCCGCCCAATCTCGTACAACGCACACGCTGCACTCTAGTCGCATCGCAACCCGCTTGACGCCGAACGCCCGATGTTGGGCGGGCGGCCGTTCACTTGTCGCCGGTTGGTACGACCCCGGCCCCTTCGATCATGAGGATCACGCTTCGCTCCGGAGCGCGCGTCCGATGCATCACCCCTCTGGGAACCGTAAACCCTTGTCGGGGTGTGAGCTCGACCGTCCGGCCTTCCAGGTCAATTACGAAGCGCCCCTCGACCACGTAGAAGAACTCATCCTCCTCGTCGTGCTTATGCCAGTGGAACTCGCCCTGCATGACGCCGAGCCGCACGACGCAGTCGTTCACTCGGCACAGCGTCTGGTTGTACCAGGAGTCCCTGCAGGCGTCGACGAGTGCCTGAACGTCAACGAGCTCCAGGGGAGCGTACCGCGCGTCGAGGTTGATCGA
This sequence comes from Candidatus Rokuibacteriota bacterium, assembly GCA_016188005.1. NCBI lineage: Bacteria > Candidatus Rokuibacteriota > Candidatus Rokuibacteriota bacterium. The sequence goes on from JACPIQ010000067.1 coordinate 67,841, forward strand.
GTATGGCGCTTCACTGCCCATATGGTCCCCGCCACCACAGACGGGTGCGTGAGGCGTCATTGTCGTCCCGCGCGCTCTTTGTCGGCCCAACGCTGCGGTGAGCGGCGGCGGCGAGCGAACGCGAGCCAGCCGGCCGCTCTACTGCGCTGTTGGGTGGCATCCCTTTTCCATCTCCTTCAGGGCTTGGTCGCGAGCACACAGAAGCCGTCGTCCGTGTCCGCCACCTGGACTTCCGAGAAGCTGGCCGCCGTCAGCGCACCAACCACTTCGTTCTTCGGCTGCCCAGAGTGTCGGGTGAAGGCGAGGGCTATCCTACCGCCAGGCTTCATGACCCGCCGTATCTCTCGCAGCCCAGCCAGGGCATCTGGCCAGACCTGCATGGAGTTGACCGCCAGCGCACTATCGAACGCTTCGTCTTCAAATGGCAACCGCTCGACAGATCCCTCTCGAAGATCGACCCGACCAGCTTCAACCCCCTTCGCGTTTCGAACCACGGCTTGCTCGACCATCTCCTTGGAGTAATCGACACCAACCACACGCTCCGACGACGCCAACTTGGCTGGCAGCTCAATGCCCACACCGGGTCCGAATCCCACCTCGAGTACTCGGTCGCTCGGGTGGACGCCGAGCAGGTCGATGGCCCAGGCGGCGATCTCGCGATTCATGCGCCCCATGGTGATGCCACCCAGCCTCCCGAGGCTGCCCCGAGGACGACCAAACGCGCATCGGGAGACGCTTTCCAACCGTCATTGCCGGGTGACCGCGCGCATCAGGCGAATACTTCGATTGCCATCCAACGGCTTGTTCGACGGCACGAAGCTGCCCGCGCGTGTTCTAGTCCGCCTCAACGAGCGCGGCGAGCTTTGCGAGCGCCATTCGCCAGCCTGTCTCGTTGTCGGTGGGCGACAGGCCACGCGGCAGTCCGTCGTGCACGGCGAGCAGCTCGGTGCCGCCGTCTGCATCGGCGAGCGCGATCGTGATCGTCATCTCGCCGCGCAGGGCGGGGTCTGCCGTTTCGAACTCGACCACTTCGACGACCCGCTCGTTCGGCACCAGCTTCACGAAACGGCCGTGGTACGTATCGGTGTGCGCGGTCGTCTTGCCTAGTCCGGTCGGCCCGTCGTACGTGAGGGAGATTCGGAACTTGCCACCCTCGCGGCCCTCGAACGTGTGCACCTGGCTGGTCATGCCGTCCGGCGCCCTCCACTTAGCGATCGCGTCCGCGTCGACAAGCGCGCTGTAGACTGTCGCGCGCGGCGCTTTCACTTGACGACTGATGCGAGTCGAGTTCATGCGCGAACGTTAGCGCGTGCTAGCGAGACGAGCAACGCGCCGACCGGATGGCCATATCGTGCCGTCCAACGAGCGGCGTCAGCGGCGCGCGGCGCTCTGGCCGCGGGTCCGCTGAACGCCGAAGTTGGACCGCTGATATGACTCTCAGCGACGATCAAGTAGTTCCTCGACCGTAATCCCGATGTCGCGCGCGATCTTCCGCAGCAACGTTGGTGAGATGTCTCGTCCAGGATGGAAGGGGACAGTCGTTCCGCGCCCGTCGGCATGCCTGAACTGTCGATGTGACCCACGCTGACGCACGCCCGAGAATCCGAGCCGCTCAAGCAGCGTGACCACTTCGCGCGGCTTGAGGACCGGGACCGACCCCACCGCTACGCCACCTGGATCGTCTGGATACCGACAAACTCGGACTCTAGTTTCGGCTCGCCATCTTCGAGGAGCATCTCGACGACTTCGTGAAGATTCCGCCGCAGCTCGTCGAGTCCCTCCCCCTGACTGTGGGCGCCTGGCCAGCCCGGCACGTAGCCCACGTACAGGCCCGTGTCCGGATCTCGCTCAACTACGATGTTGAAGGTGCGCATCGTTCAAACTCCTTCCGATCAATCATACTCCGTAGCTCGCCAGAATCGTGTCCGCTGTCGGCCCAACGCTCACGCTCAGCGGCCGGAGCGAGCGCAGTGAGCCCCGGTCCGCTGAAGCGTGTTGTTGGACAGAGCCCGGTGCGGTACAGTACGCGTATGAAGCTCACCATCGACCTGTCGCCTGCCCAAGCCGAACGACTCCGCCGCGAGGCTGAGCGTCTCGGGCTCGCCCCGGAGGATCTCGCTCGCGCCGTGATCGCCGACCTGCTAGCAACCCCGGACGGCGAGTTCAGGACCGCCGCCGAGCACGTCCTCCGCAAGAACGAGGAACTGTACCGCCGCCTCGCCTGATGCGCTATCTCACTCTCGGGGAGGTGGTCGACCTGCACCGCCGCCTTCTCGAGGCAACAGGCGGCGCGCCCGGTATCCGTGACCTCGGCGCTCTCGACTCCGCCACCGCTCAACCCAAGGCCACATTCGGTGGCGCCGACCTGTATCCCACTCTGATCGAGAAGGCCGCGGCATTGTGCTTCTCGCTTGTCCAGAACCATCCGTTCGTCGACGGCAACAAGCGCGTCGGGCACGCGGCTATGGAGACGTTTCTCGTCCTCAACGGCAGCGAGATCGACGCGCCTATCGATGACCAGGAGCGCCTCATGCTCGATCTTGCCGCCGGCCGGGTCGACCGGGCGCAGCTGACCGCCTGCCTTCGTCTTCATCTCAAGCCGCTCTCGTAGTTGCTGCTGTCCAACGCCCAGGATCACCCGCGGCCGAAGGCCGTCGGGTGAATCCTGAAGTTCGACCGCCTCATTCGGCGAACATCTCCTGGAGTCGCTGGAGGATGGTGGTGATGCTTTGCGGCTCCAGGCGGCCGAGGCGACGTACCAGGCGTTCCGCGTCGACGGTCCGCAGCTGATCCAAAGCGACGAACCCAGACCGGCGCTGGAACCGGCACGGCACGCGCCACGGATAGGCGCGCCCGGCCGTCGTCATTGGCGCCACGATGACGGTGCGCAGATGTTCGTTCAGTTCGTCCGGTGACACAACGAGACAAGGACGAGTCTTCTGGATTTCGCTGCCAAGCGTGGGGTCGAGACGAACCAGGTGGACGTCGCCACGGGCTCGACCAGCCCGCGTCACCGCCACTCCCATTCCTCTCCGTCGAAGCGGGTCGGCGATGGCGCGTCAAGCAGGCGATCGTGGCGCGCCCCGGCCATGGCGCGTGCTGCCTCCGCCCAGCCGGTTCGGGGGCGCCGGACACCTTGGACAACGAGCCTCCCCGGCTCGGCGTGCAGCTCGACTTCGTCGGGCAACTGCGCCTGGTCCAGAAGGATCTTCGGAACGCGGATGCCACGGGAGTTGCCGATGCGAACGATGCGGGTCCTGGTCGTCATGTGGCCACATTGTAGCTACGGCACGCCCCCGTAGCAAGCCGCCTTCGTCGGGCGAACGAGAATTCGGATAGGCTGGTCTGTGTATTCAGGCAGACGCTGCGAGGCCGGTCCGTGTAGTCCCTTCGGCCCGCGACGTGCCTGGCCGGCATCCAACTCCCTTCTTCCGCGACCTTGCGAGGGCTCAGGAGGACGTGACCATGCCGAGATAGGCTGCGAGATCCTGCAGCGTATCTTGGCGCACTTGCCCGCAGAGGCCGCCGGGCGCGTCACGGCGCGAACAGCCGGTCGGCCGGGCTGCGCACCGCGGCGGGGCCGCGGTTCAGGACGTGGGTGTAGATCATGGTGGTGGACACATCTCGGTGGCCGAGGAGTTTCCTGAACGGTCCGGATGTCGTGGCCGTCCTCCAGCAGGTGGGTGGCGAACGAGTGCCGCAATCGGTCCGCATACTGCTCATGAATCCTCCGGGCTTCGAATTTGCTACCGCTACCATCCCTTCTTCGCTTCCTCGGTCGATCTCGTTCGCACACTGCGCCGGACTCACGATGACATCGTGGTGATCCGCCTGCCAGACGGAGGGCAGATCGCCGTTCCTCGGTGGATGTTGGACCCGGTGGCATGCGACCAGCTTCCGGCCGAGGATCGCCCGCGGATCGGCCTCGCTGCGCTTCGCAGCCTGCGGAGGCTGCTCGACGCCCAGGGCTTGTCCGTCACTGGGGCTCGGGAGGACGCTTGCGTAATACGAATCCCAGGAGGGACCGATGCGCAAGCGGACACCGAAGCCCGACCGCCAACGTCAGTTGCTCTTTCCCGTGGCCGATCGAGAGGCACGACTGTCCGTGGAGGCTCGGCAGCGCTGCCGGCAGCTGGTGGTCCAGCTCCTCGGGATCGTTGTTCAGGCCGAGCCAGCGGCACGGAGGAACGATGATGACTGACAAGATCCGGTCGACCCATCGTGAGCGAACGCGGACGAGGTCGGGCTTGGCCATGGCCGGGAGCATGGTGACCCGGTCCTTGTCGCCCTTGCCGCCGCGGACGGTGATCTGACTGGTTGCGAAGTCCACGTCCTGCACGCGCAGCCGGCAGCACTCGAGCACCCGCAGGCCGGCTCCGTACAGGAGGCAAGACATGAGCCGGGGGACGTCCTCGAGCCGCTGGAGCACGGCACGGACCTCGTCGCGGGTGAGAACGACGGGCAGCCGCACCGGGCGCTTGGCGCGCACGACACCGTCGAGCCACGGCAGATCCACCTCCAGTACGTCCTTGTAGAGGAACAGGAGCGCGCTCAGCGCCTGGTTCTGGGTGGAGGCGGCGACATGCCCGTCCACCGCCAGGGACGTGAGGAACTTCGTGACCTCGGCGGCGCCCATCTCCGCCGGATGCCGCTTGCCGTGGAAGACGATGAAGCGGCGGATCCAGTGGACGTAGGCCTTCTCGGTGCGCAGGCTGTAGTGGCGGCCCCGGATGGCCGCGCGCACACGATCGGGCAGACGGGGCTTCGGCGCCTCTGGAGGGCGGGACTCGCGGACCGCGAGGGCCCGTGATGGCCGGCCTCCGACCGGGTACGCAAGCAGCGCGAGCGAGCCTCGAAAGGCGATGGCGCGGGCTCCTCTCTCGGTCGGGTCCCGCCGACTATAGCGCGTGGGCCCCATCCTGGCAACGGCGATCCCGCTGTATCCACGGGGAGACACGACGCTTGATCACGTCGAGACGCGAGTCTAGACTGATGCCATGAAGGCCACTCGCGCGAAGCTGTTCCGAAATGGTGGCAGTCAGGCGGTCCGGCTCCCGAAGGAGTGCCGGTTCGCTGCCCAGCGCGAGGTGCTGGTGCGCCGGGAAGGCCGCCGCGTCATCCTCGAGGAGGCGGACGAGTGGCCGGACAAGTTCCGCGCGTGCCTGGGCGCCTGGCCCGGGCCGATCCCTCGCCCGAAGCAGCGGCAGCTCCGGGATCTGCGTGACCCGCTCGCCTGATGGCGCAGTACATGCTCGACACGGACACGGTGAGCTTTGCCCTCCGTGGCCAGGGACGGGTCGCGGCGCGGCTGCTTGAGCATCGGCCCTCGCAGATCTGCATCAGCTCGATCACGCTCGCGGAGCTGCGCTTCGGCGCCGAGGTGAGGCGATCCCGCAAGCTTCACGGCCTGATCAGCACCTGGAGACCGTGGCGGTTGTCGCCTTCGATCAGCCCGCAGCCGATCGCTTCCCCGCGGTCGCAGCCTCACTGGCCCGCCGCGGCGAGCCGATCGGGACGTTCGACACCCTCATCGCTTCCCATGCGCTGTCGCTGGGGTTGACGTTCGTCACCAATAACAGCAAGCACTTCGGCCGTGTCGCGGGACTCAGGACCGAGAACTGGGTCTGACGTCGCGGGCCGCCGAACAGCAGGATTGAGGCGACGCGCCCTGGCCGGCGCGCGACCGGCGAAGTAGTCAGCGGAAGTCGTGGGAGGGCGGGCCCTCCTCCGGGCTGGCGGGAGCGACCTCGAGGCGGTCGCGGAGGGGCCAGAGGCGCTCGGCGCGGACGGAGATGACGCCGTCCTCGTGCTGGAGGGCGCCTTCCACCATGAGGAAGGGCTCGCCCACGATGGTCGGGCGGTGGCGCCGGAACAGGGCCGGGCGCACGATCACGTTGACGAGGCCGGTCTCGTCCTCCAGGTTCAGGAAGACGAAGCCCTTGGCGGTGCCGGGGCGCTGGCGCACCACTACCGCGCCCGCCACGCGCACCGGACGGGCCGAGGGCAAGCCGGGCAGATCCGTCGCGCGGGCCACGCCGAGCGCGGACAGTCGCCGGCGGTGGAACTCGACGGGATGGGGACCGAGGGTGAGGCCGGTGCCCGTGTAGTCGGCCACGAG